>JAGQTR010000417.1 GCA_020438915.1 Mycobacterium sp. | reverse complement strand
CCGGTACGGGTGACGGCTCGGGCGCAGGCGACGGCTCCGGTGCGGGCGACGGCTCCGTCACAGGCGACGGCTCCGGCGACGGCTCGACGGTCGCTTCCGGCTCCGGCGACGGCTCCGCTGCGGGAACCCCCGCCTGAGGTGCCTCCGGCGGCGGCGCCGACTGCGGCGAGACAGCCCGCTGCGGCGGCCGGGGAGGCGTCTGGACCACCCGCGGTGCAGGTGGATCCGCGACTACCGTCTCGTTGCCCGTGGGAGGCGCAGCCGGTACGACGGTCGCAACCGGCGACTCCATCGGGTGCGTCGCGACTGGTTCGGAGATCCTGGAAATACCGGTCTCGGAGGTGTCGGCCTGCCCAGCCTGCGAGGTCACCAGCAGACCGGTTGCGGCCAACGCGGCCAGACACGCTGCGCCGGTGAGCAGCACGCGGGGTCGCCGGTACCTGGGCGTCGAATCGACATCCGGGAGTCCCGCGTCCTGTGGGTCGAAATGAACTTCTGGCCTCGCTTGGGCGGCGTCGTAGACCGGTTGGACGAACTCGGTGACGTCGACATCGACGTTCTCGGCCGACCACGCCAGCGGGACCGGGGCTGCGATCGATTCAACCTGTTCGGGTGCCGGCACCAGCACTGTGGCCGTCTCACGGACCGCGCCGCGCACGGCCAGCAGTTCGGCCCCGGCCGCGGCAGCCACCTGCGCAGCGGGGGTGGTGATGACCGGTAGCCTGAGCCTTTCCGAAAGTCGTTGTGTGACAAGTGGAATTCGTGCGCCACCACCAACAGTGGCGATCGCCGCGAGCTGCGCTGCGGTGATGCCGTGACGGTGCAGCGTGTCGAGCAGGACATCGGCGAACATGTCGAGCGGTTCGTCTACCACCGCCTCGAGTTCGGTGCGCGTCAACCGCAGTGCCGTGCCGGCAGTCGTCAGCCCGGTGGCGGTGTCCACCGTCAACCGCTCCTTGGCGGCGCGGCATTGGTCGCGCAGTTCGGTCAGGGAGGCCACCGCCGACGTTCCGGTCGGATCGATATCGAGGTCGGCGAGCACGTACCGCAACAGCGCCTGGTCGACGAGGTCACCGGAGAATTCCGGGAAACGGACCGTCTCCCCCACGACGTCGAAGCCGTTGCCGGCATCGGCCAGGGTGATGCTGGTGCCCGTTGCGCCGAAGTCGCACAGTGCCACCACCCCGTGCGTCGGTAATCCAGGGTTCGCCTGCAGCGCGGTGAGCGCCGCGGTCGCGTCCGACACCACGAGCAGATGCGGGACCCGGCTGCGCATCGCGACGACCGCCGACTCCGGCCAATACGCCGGCACCGCGACCGCCGCGACATCCGGTCGACGATGCGGCCGAGCCATTCGTGTCAACGCCTCGACCGCGGTCGAGGCCAATGCGTCGGCATGGTGACTCGAACCGTCGGCGGCCACCAGGGGCACCGGGTCACCGACGCGGCCGACGAAGCCGCTCAACGAGAGACCGGGATGCGACGGGGTTCCCACCTCCGGCTCGTGATGGGGGAACAGGGTGAGGACCGCACGGCGGACGGTCGACCGTCCGTCGGCAACTACAACGAGGTTAGCTGCGCCCAACGAGACACCCAGAGAACTGCGCATATCTGTTTGTCGCCGCAGGGCGCCGAAACGTTATGGATTCGAGGACGTGAAATGTGACACGCCTACCGGTCGCGCGCGTACTGCGCGACCAACGCCTCCGCGCTGCGCACCGCCGCCTGGCAAGCCCGCGCGGTGAACGGTTCGTTGAGCGGATGCTCCGCGCGCCGACGCCAGCGCTGAGCTGCAGCGAACGCAGCACGCGGCCCGTCGTCGAGGTTGTCGGCCCGCAGCCCCAGCCGGCTGGCCGCATCGGTGCCCGACCCACCGATGAGCCGGCGCAGCGAGGCCTTCTCGTCGTCGTTGAGGCTGGTCGGCCGGGATCGTAATTGACTGAGCAGTCGCAGCTCCTCGAAGGCGTGCGTATCCGCCAGCAGCGGCTCGACGTCGGCAAGGATCTGGGACGTGGCATACACCGGATTGCGTTGCACGAACTGCCTCAGCGACAACAACGCGGTGTGTGCCTTGAGCAAGTCGGAACGCTGGGCGAATTGCTGGTCGACCACCTCGCGTAGCGCGACCAGGCCGCTGCGGTCGAGAAGGTCGTCGGCGAGCGCCACCGAGTCGCTCACCCCGGCCCGCAGCAGCGCGATCGAGATCCGGATCCCGAACATCCCGAATCGGTCCAGCAGCGCGGCGCGGGTCGCGGCGTCCACGGGCAACGCAGTGCCCCGGCCGTCGGCCGTGGCCTCGGCGTCCTCGCGGACGAACCGGTCGACCGACAACATCGCCCGCTCCAGCACCGTGTGATCCACCCCGGCGAGCTTTTCCAGTGCCACGAACTCGCTCTGCCGCAATGTGCGGGCGGTCAACGCCAACAGGCCCGAGACGGGCACGACGGCCTGACAGATGCCGGTGCGGTCCATCTCGGCGGTGAAACGGTGCGCAACGTCGCGCGCCGACATCATCGCGTCGATACGGCCCGCGCCGATCTCATCGGCCCGGGAGGCCACCCCGATCACGCCCAGCGCGCCGGACGAGCCGCCGACCAGGTGACCGATCTGTTTGAGCAGCGCGATGTCGGCGGCGTTAAGGGTGCGCAGCAGGAACACCACCGCGTCGACCCGGGGCACCCCGTCCTCGGGCACCAGCAGGCGCAGCGTGCGCGCCGAAACATCCTTGGACAGCGACGACGTACCAGGGGTGTCGATGATCGTGGCGTCGACGAGCTCGGCGGCCGGCCATTCGACGTTGAGGTCGATCACATCGTCGGGATCGAGCATCGCGAAGTCGAACGTCAGGCCCTGTTGGTCCGGGGAGCCTTGCGTTCTGCGGGTGATCGGCACGTTGGACCGCCGCCCACCGCGGTGGTTGGCCGTCACCTTCGGGGTCGGCCCGTGCCTGAACCAAGTGACGATCCTGGTGGCTTCAGTTGCGTCCGTCGGTGCGATACCCTCCCCGACCAAGGCGTTGACCAGCGTGGACTTTCCGGCCTTCAGTGTGCCGGCCAGCGCGATGCGCATCGGCTGGTTGAGCCGGCTGCCGATGCGCATCAGTTCGTTGTGCACATCGGGCCGCTGACGGTATGCGGGATCAGCCCGGTAGGCCGCGATGGTGCCGCCGAGGATCCCCCGCACGTGGTCGGTTGTGCTCACCGCATCGCGGCCGGAACCGACGCCCCCGCGGGCGTGCCCAGCGTCTCGGTGTGATCGACGACCTGACGCAATACCGCCAGCTGCCGCTCGAGTTCGTGGGCGCGGGAGTTGCGTTCGTTCTCCTGCACCTTGGCCGCCGCGAGGGTGGCCTGCAGCGACTCGTTCAACGAACGGTTCGTCTGGTTGGCGATCTCGCGGTAGTGGTCACGCAGCTGCCGCTGGATTCCCTTGAGCCGGTCTCGCGATTCCTTGCCCACCACGAACGCGATGTCGTCGACGAACCGGCGCACGCTGGTCTTGGCCTCGTTGCGCACCCGCAGCATCCGGTTCTCCATGTCTTCCTTATAGGCCTTGCGGCCCAGGACGAACCCGGCGCCCAGCGACAGCGGGTTGAACATGCCCAGGCCGGCGAACGAGGTCAGCATGCCGAACATCAGCACCCCGCCGTAGGAGCCGCGCATACCGGTGACGATCTTGTGTCCTATTTTGAGCGGCTTGGCGTCCAGCTGCGCCAGCGACTTGAACTCGCCGACTTCGGCCCCCATGTCGCGGGCGTCGATCGCAGGCATCCGCACGCCATCAAGGCCGGCCTCCATGAAGGTCCGGGCCACGTCGGCGGCGAGGGTCTCGGCGCGCTGGTATGCCCACACGAAGTTGTCGCCGACGGCGGTTGCGATTGCGTCTTCGAGCTCCGCGCCGATTTCCGCCCAATGCAGTGTGGGATCGGTGGTGTCGATGAACCGTTCGGTGTGCGAGCTGATGTTGCGGAATCGCTGCCGCAGGTCGTGGTCGACGTCGGCAGTCAGATCGGCGATGCCGTCGTTGAGCACCTGCTGCCACAGCGCGGTCTGCTGCAGCGCATCCTGGGCCTCCTGCTTGCGCCGTTCAAGGTCGGCGGTCAGGCTCTCCCTTACCTGCGGATCGTTGAGCGCCGAGAGCTCCGACTCCACGGCCAGCATCAGATGCTCGGCGGCTGCGCGCAGTTCGGCGACCACCTGATCGCGTACCCGGTCGTTCTGGCGGCCGAGCACCTCCTCGGACAGAAACTTCACGATTGCCGGGAAGTTGGATTCCTCGTTGAGTTCCTTGTCGTTGAGCTTCACCGCATGGCTGCGCAGCGTCGAGGATGCCGGGATCATCGGCGTGGTGATGCCGGCTCGGTGCAGGTGGGCAGCGTTGGCCTCGACCACTTGGCGCCAGTAGGGGTAGAGGTCGGTTTTGCTCACGACGATCGCTGCGACCGGGCAGACCTCAAGGGCCTGCCGCATGAACGTCATTTCGGGTTCGGTGAACTCCTGACTGCTGTCGCTGATCATCAGCATCGCATCGGCGTCGGGCAGCAGCCCCAGCGTCGCCGAAAGGTGTGGTTGGCCGTGCCCCCCGACACCCGGGGTGTCGACGAAGGCGAGGCCACTCTTGAGCAACGGACTGGGGGCGGTCACCTCCACACGCAGCACCTCTCGGCCACCGGCCTGCGGTGCGCGCCGCAGGTCGTTGCCGAGGTCGGCGGGTGGGATCGCGATCAGTTCGGGTTCCTCACCGTCGGGCCGCGCCACCACCAGCCGCGCCGAGGCCTGCTCGCCGTAGGACACCACGGTGGCCAGCACCGTCGACTCGTCGTCGCCGACGCGAGCCACCGGCATGTTCAGCAGCGAGTTGAGCAGTTGGCTCTTGCCCTGCTTGAGTTGGCCGGCGATCACCACCCGTATCTGCGGATCACTGATGCGGTTCCTGGCCCGGCCGAGGCGGGTCACCAGGTCGCCGCGCTCTCTGGTGTCGGCGATCTTGCTGGTGTGGTCGATGAGCTCGACGATCACTTTGACCCTGCGGGGGTCATTCGGTTGCGTCACGGTGCCCCCTCTCTGCGGGCGACGATGCGCCAGGTCGCTTCTACGGTAAGCGCACGAACTGGCGGGGACCATTTCGGTCCCCGCCAGCTGCGCTAGTGGTCACGGGTGCCTAGAAAGCATCGAGCCCGGTTGCGGTGGTGTTGTTCGAGGCCATATCGGTCTCGGTATCGAAGCTGGTGGCGTTGTCGGAGAACAGCCCGGTGTCGGTCTGGTTGCCGGAGAACAGCCCGGTGTCGGTCTGGTTGCCGGAGAACAGCCCGGTGTCGGTCTCGTTGCCCGACCCAAGGGCCGTCTCGTTGCCCGACCCCAGGTTCAACGAGTTGTCCTCGGTCGAGGTCTTCGTCGTCGTGGTGGTCTCGGTCTTCACCGAGCTGCTCACCGAGCTGTCCTCGGTGTTGTCGCTGCCATAGTCCCCGTCGATCTGGGTGCCGGTGTTGACGTCGTTGTCGGTGATGACGATGCCGCCACCGGTGCCGCCGTCGCCGCCACCGGCGTTGCCGCTGCCGAGGCCGATCAGGCTGTCGCCACCGGCGGCACCGCCGCCGTTTCCGCCGCTGGTATCGACATCGTTGAGGACTGGAGCATCGTTGTCGGTGATGAGGTCATCCCCGGCTGTCATCGAATTGTCCTCGACTTCGTTGTCTTTTCCGACGACGACATTCGAGCCGGCCCCGGCCAAGATGTCACCGTTGTTCATGGTGTTGCCATCGCCCAGCGCAGCACCGTCGCCGCTGACGATGTCGCCGTCATTGTCACCGGCCACCACCACGCCGCCGTCGGTGGCACTGTTGCTGGTCTTGTCACCGAGGGTGATGTCGCCGAAGCCCAGGTTGAACGCACCGTTCTGGGCGTTTGCTCCGCCGGCCTGATCCGGGCTCAGAAACTCGGCGTTGGTGTTGTTGCGGCTGGCAAGTTCGGTGTTGGTATCTGGAGCGAACGTCGTCTGCGGCGAGAATGGCGAGGCGAAGCTCGTGGCCAGATTGTGGTGATCGGCGACCGCGCGCTGCAGGCCGACGATCGGGTCGCCGGCACCCAGCGCGTAGCCGGCCGGAGCGGCCGTGGCCGCCACCGACGCCAGTTGCGCGGCGGTCACGTTCGGCAGGCCGGCGTCGCGGAGCGCCCCGTCGGGGTCGATGACGAAGGATGTCGCGGTGGCCGGGCTACGAAACAGGTCGAGGATGAAGTCGATGATGGTCGTCATTGGACTGCCTTTCGTGGTCTTCCCCGGGCCACCGGATGTGGCGGGGGGTTTCCTCACCGGGCTTCCCGGCGATCTGGAGCCCACGGTATGGACTTCGCGACCCGGGGGAAACGGGGTCGACTCCCCTCCTCTAGAGCGCCCGGCTAGGGATTTGCAACGCCATCCATTAGGGGATTAGGGGAACTCCCGGGGGTTTGGGGCACATGCGGGGGGTCCATGCTATTTTCCCAGCTAAAACGCCAGAAACCGCCCGGATCACCAGATCCGGGCGGTTCCTGCGGGTGCGCTGGGTCAGTCGAAAATGTCCAACCCCGGGGTGTGGTCGCCGGGGTCGGGGTCGGCGACCGGCGGGATCCAGTCCTCAGACTCGACGACCGGGTGTGCCACCGGCTCATCGAGCTGCAGGGGTTCCCCCGCGTCGAGCACGTCGATGCTCGACAGATCGTCCAGACCCGGCTCGGGACGATCGACGCCGGAATGATCCACGATGTCGGTCAGCACCGAGTAGGTGTCCCTCACCGCGGACTCGGGCACGTTGTCGGCGAACGCGTCGAACGCCGAAGTGGCCGCGCCGCTGGCCCATACGTTGCTCGCCGACTCGACGCCCAGCGCATCCAGGCCATGCGACGGGGTGGCCATCGACAACGATTCGGCTACCACCGGGATCAGATTCTGAACATCGACACTGGTCACATCCGTCAGTGCGGCATCAGCGATCGCCTGTGCGGGATCGGCGGCGTAACGTGCGGCGGCGTCGGGATCGCGCACCAGCGACATCACGAAGTCCAGAAGCGCATTCGCCATGGCCGCACCTTTCCCTTGCCTGATTTCGCATGTGGCGGGGCAGCAATGCCCAAATGCCGGTTTACGATCGGTTGTCCACGATGCTATCGGCGCGAATGACGCCCTGGATCGGTGCGCATCCCAGTCCCGTGCGAACGCCGTTAGGGGATTGACCATTAGGGGATTTGCAACGCTAGGGGGATATCCGCCCGCTGCGGGGATCAGTCGCTAAAGTGGTGACGGCCCAGACAGGAGACGCCACCATGACTGCACCGTTGGGTTTGTCGATCGGGACGACCAATCTGGTGGCGGCCCGAGTCGGCCACCCGCCGGTAATGCGACGATCGATCCTCACCGTCTTCCCGGATCGGGCACCCGANNTGGCGTCCCCCGAAAATGCAGGGGACCCGGAAACCTCGGCGACCGCGACCCCCGGCGCGCCGGGGGTCGTCCTGACCGGCTTCGTCGAGCGCGTCGGAGATCCGGTTCCGTTGGTGGCGGCTGACGGCTCGGTCCACCGCGGCGAGCAGGTGCTGGCAGCGGCACTGGACGCGATGGCACGTTTGGTCGACGGCGGCTCACCGATAGCCATCGCCGTGCCTGCGCACTGGGGACCGGGGGCCGTCGGCGCCCTGCGCGGTGCGCTGCGCACGCTCGGAAGTCTGGCACCCAATGGAGTTCCGCCCGCATTGATCCCCGACTCGACAGCCGCGCTGGC
>JAGQTR010000416.1 GCA_020438915.1 Mycobacterium sp. | reverse complement strand
GAGGACGCGGTGGCCGAGGCTGATGAACTCACGGTTGAGGATTCACCGGAGACGGACCTGGTTGAAACCGAGGATCAGTCGGACCGTGATGAACAACAGGTCGCCGATTCTGACGAGTCACCTAACTTGGCCGACGACGCCGACAAGTCCGCCTCTGCGCCCGAGCCAGACCTCACCGGCGAATCTTCCTCGAAACGACACGATTCCGGGCCGCGCGGTCGGATTCGCAAATGGCTTCGTCGCAGCCGCAATACCTCCTGATCCGAACACCCCTGAGGCAACAGCCGGGCTGCGCCCAACGAACATTGGCGCTTCTACCTGTCAGACCGAACTGGCATAATCGAATGCATGTTCGAATCGATCCCGGATGATCAGATACTGACGATGGTCGGTGAGGACCATCGGAGTGGCTCGGTGTTGATAGCCCGCAAGTTGGCCGGTATCGCGCAGATCCTGACCCGACGTGTGGAAGAGCAGATGCAGATCGACCTCGATGTGCGGTCGATGATCACCGGGTTCGCTCAGGCAGCCGCGGAGGTCGCCGTGGCGATGAATTTGACGACGAAGGCCGCGCGTCAGATGGTTTTCGATGCTGAGGCCCTCGACCAGCGGTTGCCCGCGGTGGGAGCGTTGTTGGCCGACGGTGCGGTGGACTGGGCCGTGGTCGAGCTGGTGATCCGCCGAACCGAGTTGGTTGACTGCGACGACGTGATGGTCCGGTTGGATGCGGCACTGGCCGAGCGGATCGCGCGGTGGTCGAGTTGGTCACGCAAAAAAGTGATCGATGCCGTCGATCACGAAGTCGCGTTACTCGATCGCGACGCGGTCAAGAAACGGCGGGTCAGGGCTTATGACGAGCGTCGTGTCGAGGTCAGCAAAGACCGTGACGGGATGGCCAGGGTGCGGGCAAGTCTGCCGGGAACCGCTGGAGCGGCAGTCGAGAAGGTCCTCTCGCAGATGGCCAGGCAGGTGTGCCCAGGTGATCCGCGAACGCTGCAGCAGCGTCGCGCTGATGCATTCGTTGCGCTGACGCTTCGCCAGAATCTAGCCTGCCAGTGCGCCGACGTCCGTTGCCCCTCGCGGCCAGCGCCGGAATCAGTTCCGGAACGCGAAGCATCTGATCACGTCGCTGATACGCCGCCCAGGCCCGCGGCGTCGAAGACCGCTGCGCAGTGTTCGTGCCCGTCGTTGAATCCGAAAATATCGTTGGTGCTCAACATGTTCGCGACAGCCGAAACGGTCAACGGAACCAGTCAGGCACCCGGGTATCTGGCGGGCTTCGGGATCATTGACGCGGAGTTGGTCCGAGAGCTGGCGCGTGATGCGACCCGGCGGCTAGTGGAAGAACCCTGCGCGAGCGCCGCTGATGCGCTTCGATATCGCCCGTCAGCGGCGCTTGCGCGCTGGATCCGGTTCCGGGATCTGACGTGCCGATTCCCGGGCTGCACCGTGCCCGCCGAGAGCTGCGACGTAGACCACACCATCCCGTTCAACCACAACGACCCGGCTGCAGGCGGACAGACTGTTGCGTCAAACCTGGCTTGCTACTGCCGAACGCATCACCGCCTCAAAACCTTTGGTGGTTGGAGGGATGAACAACTGCAAGACGGCACCATCGTCTGGACGTCTCCAGCCGGGCAGACCGAACGTACCGTCCCGGGAGCGGCCGAATTGTTCGGTGGACTGAGCCGGCCACGACGACCCGAAGACTTGAAACGAATCGGCGCAGCGCGTGATCGCATCAGCGCGCACCGGGACGCGAGCGCCTATCACGAATACCGCAACCGTGCCGCCCGGGATGAACTCCGCCACCGCGACACACGTAACGGCATCCGCTTACGCTACGTTCTGTTCAGGGGCCATACCGCGCTTGAAAAGCCCTCCACCAGCCCTTTTTGTCGCTGGGTCAATGACCCGCTCGAACCCGACAGCCTCCCGCCCGACTGGGAACCGCCACGGCACACGCCGTCTGACCCCGATGAACCACCACCTTTCTGACCCGCGGAACGTCTGGCATGCTGGGGAACATGACCGAGCCCCAGTTCAGTGGCGACGACGGTGGAAATTCGTACCGACCTCCACCGCAGCAGCCGGGTTACCCGCCGCCGGGTCAATACCCGCCGCCGGGGCCGTATCCGCCACCAGTGAGCGGGTATCCGCAGGCATACATGGACCCCGTTGCGCCGTATGGCCGGCACCCAGTGACGGGAGAGCCGCTCTCGGAAAAGTCCAAAGTCGTCGCCGGACTGCTTCAGTTGCTGGGACTATTCGGCCTGGTCGGAATCGGTCGCATCTACCTTGGCTACACCGGTCTGGGTATCGCTCAACTGGTCGTCGGGCTGATCACGTGTGGCATCGGTGCGGTTATCTGGGGGATCATCGACGCAGTCTTGATCCTCACCGACAAAGTGCGCGATCCAGAGGGACGTCCCCTACGCGATGGCACCTAACAGCACTTCCAATCGCGCTAACCGTTATGCGATCCTCGGCTCGGGCGCGGTGGTGGCCGGCGGCCTCGCCTACGTTGGCTTCGGCAACCCGCACAGCCCAAGTTTCGTATTCCCGGCGTGCCCATTCAAGGCACTCACGGGATGGAACTGCCCGGCATGCGGGGGACTGCGGATGACCCACGACATCCTGCATGGCGACTTGCCAGCAGCATTGGTCGACAATGCCTTTCTGTTGATAGGGCTTCCGATGTTATTGGCGTGGGTATTGGTGCGCCGAAGCGGAGGTAAACCGGTATCGACCACTTCGGCGTTTGTGGTCATCATCGGAGCAGCTGTGATGTGGACCATCCTGCGAAACCTCTCCGGATTTCCGCTCGTCCCTACCGTTCTCGACGGATAGCCACCGGCCGGTGTTGAAGCCTGACCGCCCCGCCTGGCCGCAGCAGTATTGAACTGCAACGGATTACGGCTCGGGCGCTGGTGGTGAACGATTGGCGGACGGATAGTGCTCAATGGGCAACTCACCAAGGGCAAATCGGACGCGCAATGGCTGCACGCCGGACTGCTCGACCTGGAGACGCAACCGACCGGCCCGCGTTCAGCCCGTCCACGAGTGCATCGTCCTGCGCTTCGCGCAGGTGGTGACCTCGATGCCGCGAAACATGTGTCAGCCCATACACGATGAACTGGGGCGATATCGGCGACATCGCGTTGTGCCGGTTGTGGATTCGCTGAACCCCACTGTGAGCCGGCCCCTGCTTTCCATCGGCTTCGAGGGTGTCGAGAGATTCTGTTCGCTGCCGTGTGGGTCGGATTGGCTGATCGCTGACCGCGGGGCGTTCGTCTGGGGTGACGAACGCGGCACATGCACGACTATGCTCAAGCCGTGAATAGACGCGGAAAGATCGTCTGCACTCTTGGCCCCGCCACGCCCACGGACGAGGCCGTCAGGATGCTGGTGGAGTCAGGAATGGACGTCGCCAGGCTGAACTTCAGCCACGGTGATTACCCCGACCACGAAGCCAACTACACCCGAGTTCGGACCGCGTCGGACGTGACGGGGCGCGCAGTCGGAATCCTCGCCGACCTTCAGGGACCCAAGATCCGGCTTGGCCGTTTCGCCGACGGGCCCACGGTCTGGGCCAACGGCGAAACGGTGAGGATCACCACCGATGACTGTGAGGGTACCCATGACCGGGTGTCGACGACCTACAAGCGGTTGGCCCAAGACGCCGCGCCCGGCAACCGCGTCCTCGTCGACGACGGCAACGTCGGTCTGGTCGTGGAGCATATCGACGGCAACGACGTAGTCTGCTCGGTCACCGAGGGCGGCCAGGTCTCCAACAACAAAGGAATGTCACTGCCGGACATGAACGTCTCGGCACCCGCTTTGTCCGAGAAGGACATCGCGGACCTGGAGTTCGCGTTGCGGCTCGGCGTTGACTTGGTCGCGCTGTCATTCGTGCGTTCGCCCGCCGACGTCGAGTTGGTGCATGAAGTGATGGACCGGGTCGGTCGCCGGGTGCCCGTCATCGCCAAGCTTGAGAAGCCGGAGGCCATCGACAATCTCGAGGCCATCGTGCTCGCCTTCGACGCGATCATGGTTGCGCGCGGTGACCTCGGTGTGGAGCTCCCGCTTGAAGAGGTCCCTCTCGTGCAGAAACGTGCCATCCAGATGGCCAGGGAGAACGCGAGACCCGTCATCGTCGCCACCCAGATGCTCGAGTCGATGATCGAGAACTCGCGGCCCACCCGCGCCGAGGCGTCCGACGTGGCCAACGCTGTGCTCGACGGTGCGGACGCGGTGATGCTCTCGGGTGAGACTTCGGTGGGCAAGTTCCCGTTCGAGACCGTCAAGACGATGGCCCGCATCATCTCGGCCGTTGAGGACAATTCGGTGGCCGCCCCGCCGCTGACCCATACGCCACGTACCAAACGCGGGGTGATCTCCTATGCCGCGCGCGACATCGGCGAGCGACTCGACGCCAAGGCATTGGTCGCATTCACCCAATCCGGCGATACGGTGCGTCGGCTCGCCCGGCTGCACACACCACTGCCGGTGCTGGCATTCACAGCCCTGCCCGAGGTGCGTAGCCAGTTGGCGCTGACGTGGGGAACGGAAACCTTTATCGTTCCCCACATTGAGACCACTGACGGAATGATCCGGCAGGTCGACCAGTCGATGTTGGAACTGGGCCGCTACAAGAGGGGTGACCTGGTGATCATTGTCGCTGGGGCCCCGCCGGGCACAGTAGGCTCGACGAATCTGATCCATGTTCACCGCATCGGGGAGGACGACGTCTAATCCCGGGGGGCGAACCAACGGTGAGCGATTTCGACGAGCTGCTGGCGATACTGCAGCTCGAACGCCTCGATGAGGACACCTTCACCGGTGCCCATCCGAGCAAAAACCCCATCCGCACCTTCGGCGGCCAGATGATGGCGCAGGCATTCGTTGCATCCGGCCGTACCCTCGACCGGCCGCTACCTCCCAGCGCGTTGTCGGTACATTTCATCGCCGGCGGAGATCCGACACTCGATCTGGAGTTTCACGTGGTGCGGCTGCGTGACGAACGCCGGTTTGCCAACCGCCGGGTCGACATCATTCAACAAGGGCAATTACTGACGACCGCGCTGGTGTCGTATCTGGCCGGTGGCCGCGGCCTCGAGCATGGCGTGGAAGCGCCACAGCTAGACGATCCACTGGGACTGCCGCCGATCGATGTGCTGCTGCGCGGCTACGAGGATGTGGTGCCGCACTTCGCCAACGCGCTGCGGCCGATCGAATGGCGCTACACCAACGATCCAGCCTGGGTGATGCGGGACAAAGGCGAGCGGCTCGCGCACAACCGGGTGTGGATGAAGGCCCGGGGCGTCATGCCCGACGATCCGGTGATCCACGGCGCCGCGCTGGTGTACTCCTCGGACACCACGGTGCTCGATTCGATCATCACCACACACGGGCTGTCGTGGGGCTACGACCGGATCTTCGCGGTAACCACCAACCACTCAGTGTGGTTTCACCGGCCATTCCGGTTTGACGACTGGGTTCTCTACTCGACGACCTCGCCGGTGGCGGCCGATTCCCGGGGTTTGGGCACTGGCCATTTCTTCGACCCCACCGGCCGGCCATTCGCCACCGTCGTCCAGGAGGGAATCGTGAAGTACTTCCCCGGCCGGCCTACGGCGTCGGCGTGAGCGTGACCGAGAACTGGTCCTCGACACGTTGAGTGAACTGGTCGGCGCAGTTCTCTATCGCCTGCTGGTCTGAACCGGCACGGCTCAGGCACTCGACGTAGTCGGTGCCACCCACCTCGTTGAAACCCCACACCGCGATGCCGATCACCACGATGGACTCGACGATGCTCAACGCACCCAGCACGATTCCGGCGATAGCGATACCGCCATTGTTCGCCTCGCCGCGCTTCACCCTTCCATGCCCCAGGAAACCAAGGATGATCGCGACGACCCCCAGCACGACGCCCCCCACCAACGAGAACAGGGCGATGATCGCGACGACAAGGGACGCGACGCCCAAACCGTTCTTCGGACCGGCCGGGGCAGGCGGCGGATAGCCGCCGTAGCCGTACTGGGGCGGGGGCGGGGGATAGCTACCCGGGTATGCGCCGTACTGGGGATACTGCGGCGGTTCACTCATGCCGGTGAGGTTACTCGCCTAGCTGCCAGGTTGACCGTCGTACAAACAGCTTCATCGGGCAAATTATCCGGCTGGGGCCGGTTTCGTTGTGGCACAACGCTTCCGCGCGGACGCAACGTGCCGCGCACGCCGGCCCTTCGAAGGTCAGCGGCGGCATGCGGCGCTTTCATGGCTGGCGGATTTCCTCCTTGATCTCGGCCGCGGTCTTGCTCGCCGTGCG
>JAGQTR010000415.1 GCA_020438915.1 Mycobacterium sp. | reverse complement strand
CGATCACGATCGCATTGGATTTGACCGCCCGGCAGCTCCGCCAGGCGAACACCAGGTCGGCAAGCGTGCGCGGGTCCGCCGGCGAACCGGTGGCCAGCGTCCAGTTCGCGGCGTCGTCACCGGCGGCGTCGACAGCGTCGCGCTGCTGGAGCAACAGACCGCCGCTGACCTGACGGAACTCGGTGCCACCCGGAAGCGGCTCGGAGGCCACCAGCACGCGGATGTTCTTCTTACCCGTCAGCACCTCCACCGCGCCCGCCTCGTACGCCGGCGCGATGATCACTTCGGTGAAGATGCCGGAGACGGTCTGGGCCATCTCTACGCTGACCTCGCTGTTGGCCGCGATGACCCCTCCGAACGCCGACAGCGGATCACAGTCGTGGGCCTTGCGATGGGCGTCGGCAACCGACACCGACGACACCGCGATACCGCACGGGTTGGCGTGCTTGATGATTGCCACACAGGTGTCCTCGTGGTCGAACGCCGCTCGCCACGCCGCGTCGGCGTCGGTGTAGTTGTTGTAGGACATCTCTTTTCCGTGCAGCTGCTCGGCTTGCGCCAGTCCCGGCCAGCCGCCGTCGTCGCGATAGAGCGCAGCCTGCTGGTGTGGGTTCTCGCCGTAGCGCAGTACTGCCGCGCGCCGGAACGTCGCACCGAGCCAGGCGGGCAGGGCCGCCGGTGCCTCCGGAGTGCTGTTGACAGGCGCCAGGACCGACTCCATCCAAGATGCCACCGCGACGTCGTACTCGGCGGTGTGCCGGAACGCCAACGAGGCCAGTTTCTTTCGCTCATCGAGAGTGAACCCGCCGGCTCGTACCGCAGCCAGCACGCCGTCGTATCCCAATGGGTCGACGACCACCGCGACGCTGGGATGATTCTTTGCCGCCGCGCGCACCATCGACGGTCCGCCGATATCGATCTGTTCGACGCACTCGTCGACGCCGGCCCCGGAGTTGACGGTCTGGGTGAACGGGTACAGATTCACTACGACGAGCTCGAATGCCGCCACGCCGAGATCGGCCAGCGCCGCGACATGATCGGACTTGCGCTGGTCTGCCAGGAGTCCGGCGTGCACGTGCGGATGCAGAGTTTTCACGCGCCCATCGAGAACCTCGGGAAAACCAGTGACGTCCTCTACCGGAGTTACCGGAATACCGGCGCCGGCAATGGTTTTCGCGGTCGATCCGGTGGATACGATGTCCACACCTGCGGCGTGCAGGCCCTGTGCAAGTGCAACCAGGCCGGACTTGTCATAGACACTGATCAAGGCACGGCGGATTCGCCGCCGGAACAGTTCCTCGTTCTCGCTCATCCCAGGGTCGCCTTTCGTCCTATCCAGGTGACGCCGCGGATCGCCAACGCCTCCAATACATCCACAAGCAGCTGTCTCTCGATCACTTTGATCCGCTCGTGCAGGGTTGCCTCGTCATCGTCGTCGAGTACGGCAACTGCCTGCTGGGCGAGGATCGGCCCGGTGTCGGTCCCCGCGTCGACGAGATGCACCGTGCAACCGGTCACCCTGACTCCATAGTCCAGCGCGTCGGGGACCGCGTGTGCACCCGGGAAGGCGGGAAGCAACGCCGGGTGGGTATTGATCACCCGCGCGGGAAAGGTCGAAAGAAATTTGGGCCCAAGGATTTTCATGAAACCAGCCGAGACCACGAGGTCGGGTTTGTGCTCAGTCGTCGCCGCGGTGATTGCGGCGTCCCAGGCAGGACGGTCCGGGTAGTCGGCGAGCGCGACGGTGAACGCCGGTACCGACTCGGCCGCGGCGATGTCCAGGGCGGCGCAGACCCGGTCGGTTCCGACCGCTACCACTCGCGCCGGGTAGTCACCGACGGCGGACTTCAGCAGTGCCCCGAGCAGCGACCCCGTGCCGGAAGCGAGCACCACCACCCGGGCCGGCGCGCTTGGGGGCACACGGACCGCGGGTTGCACGCCTGAGAGCCTAATGGGTGGCTACCCGGCACTACTTTCCGCGGTCATCGCCACCGGGGTCGCCCTCGTCGCCGACGCCCTGGTCCGGCTCGTCAACGACGAAGTGGTCCTCAGGGTCGAGCTCTTCCACTTGAGTTCCGTCCTCAATCGGCGGCTGCGCCACACGCTCGTCGAATGCGGGTTCGGGTTCGATACCCGTGTCGACCCCGACCCCGACGGTGTCGGGGGGGAACTCGGGGTCGGCGACAGTGTCGGTTTCGGGGGCGGCGGTTTCGGCGGCGACCCGTTCGTCGGCGGGCACCGCGGCGGCCTCCGGGACCGCATCGTCGGTATCGGCGGTGGCTTCGAATTCGGGGGCTTCGGGAAACCTGGAGGCTTTGGGGCCGCGCACCCGCGCTTGGAAACCGCCTGACATCGCCACGGTCAGTGCACCGATTCCGGCAAACCAGAGGAAGACCGCGGGGGCGAATGTCGTCTGATCGACACCGACATCGCCGAAGTTGCCCAGCGCTCCCCCGCCGGCCAGAGCCAGCAGCGCCATCGTCGCGGCCGCGACGGCAGCAGCGACGACCACCTTGGCCAGCGCGGACAGCACCGGCAGCGGATGTCGCGCGCACTGCTGCCCGACCGCGACACCGGACGCGGCGGCCACGATCAGCAGGGCGACCCACACTGGACCGAGGGGCGGGGTCGGTACCGCCGCCAACACCGGCAGTGCCGGGATGTCACCACCGAAAACCGTGAACGAGCTGAACGTCGCCAGACCGATGTGAGCGCTGGAGCCGACCGCGACGGCCGCCGCACCGACCATGACGTTAGGCAGATAGAGCACCGACAGCGCGGTGAGGCTCAACTGGCCGAACATCGAGTCGGTGATCGAGTACAGCTCATGCATCGTCGACCAATGCAGGATCAGCGAGCCCGCGACAACCACCCCGGACAGGCCCATCAGCGCGATCACCCCCGCTCCAGCGGCCCGGAAGGCATCGGGCAACCACTTCGGCAGCGGGGAGGCGGCCAGCAGCCGCCGGCCCACCCGCGAACCCACCCCGAGCAGCGAACCGATCACATGCACGGTCAACACGCTCCCGAAAGCACGCAAAGCGTCCGGAGTCTGCAGTTCGGTCAGCACCGACGCGGCATCGTGGATCACCGCCAGGCACACCGCCGTGATCAGCATCGGGCCCCCCAGCGCGGAGGCCACCACCCAACGGGTCACGAACCACGAGGCGCTGGTGGTCGCGGTCGCCGTCGTGCGCGCAGTTCCATAGATCATCCCCAGCACCGGGAACAAGGGCATCACGCCGAGGGCGCTGCCGGCGATCGATATCGGCACCTGATGCACGCCCAGCCACAAGCTGGCAATGGCACCGAGCGCGCCAGTCATGTCGCTGTTGGCAATCAGCAGCTGCAGTAACACCACCGCGGCGATGATGACCAGCGCGACCAAGGAGGGCCCGAACGCGACCCGGAGCAGGTCACGTGCCTGTCGGGTGCCGACAGGCCTGGGGGTACCGCCCGCTTGCGGGAGATTCTGCACGGGTTGGGCCGCTCCTCGCACACGCTCTGGCGCGCGTCGTTCGCGCACGCGCGGCTCAGACTACGACGATGACTCATCCGACTGCGAGGATGACGCCGACTGGTGTTGCGTGGGCGTCTGGGTCGTCGGCGCGTTGCTCGACGGCGGCTGGCCGTAGGTGGGGAACCCCGTAGGCGGCGTCGGTGACCCGGCCTGTTCGCCCGGTCCGGCCTGCGAGCCCGCGGGGAACCCGCCGGTCGACGGCCCTGAGCTGGGATAGCCGCCGTACGGCGACGGGTAGCCGGGACGCTGCTGCTGGGCCGGCCCGCCCTGCTGGGGATGTCCATGCGGCTGGCCGTAGTACGCACCGGGGTACTGACCATACGGCTGCGACTGCTCGTACCGGGGCCGGGGCACCGGAGCGGTGATGACACCCGCGTCCAGAAGCAATGCCCCGATTCCGACGATCGCCTGGATTGCGGTGAATGCCACGACGAGGTACATGCCCCAGTCGATCGTGACGGCGCTCGGGGCGGTAAGCACGATCGAGATGGCCAGCAGGAAGCTCAGCAGTGCGAGCACCCCGACCGGCGCCGGCCGGGAGATCTGTTTCGGCAGCAGACCGGCACCGGCGATCAAGGCAGCCAGCAGGGATGCGACAACCGCGAGGTCGATCCGAAACGGGGTGATGAAGAACTCGGTGCCCGCGGAGAACTGTGGACCGAAGCTTGCCAGGTAGACGACGAAGCCCAGCGCGGCGATCGCCACGGCGAGGTACCCCGGCAGCCTGCTCACACCTGCGGTCTCGAATTCAGGAAGCCGAGCGAACTGCTGGGTCGGCGCGCCGAACGGGCCGTTCTGCTGCTGGGCTGGTGGGTAGCCGGGGCTCCCGGGCGCGCCGTGTGGGTAGGACATGACATCTCCTGTGCTGTGCGGGCGTCGGATCGACGGTAAAGCGCCGACGCCGCTGTCCGACTGTGATGGCGGCGGGCCGCCTCAACGATTCGATGATCCACGCTAGCGCACCGCCAGGCGCCGCTGTCACGTCTCGGTCCCGGCGGCGAACTACCTCCGGGCACCCGCCTTGCGCCCACGGATTGGAACACGTTCTAATTCGTGTCATGGACTTTGGGTTGGTGCTGTTCACTTCGGATCGGGGTATCACACCGGCGGCGGCGGCCAAGCTGGCCGACGAGCACGGCTTCGCGACGTTCTACGTGCCCGAGCACACCCACATCCCGATCAAACGGCAGGCGGCCCACCCCACCACCGGCGACGAGTCTCTCCCCGATGACCGCTACATGCGCACCCTGGACCCCTGGGTTTCTCTGGGCGCTGCCTCCGCGGTCACCACCAGGGTGCGGCTGTCCACCGCAGTAGCATTACGCGTCGAACACGACCCCATCACCCTGGCCAAGTCCATCGCCACCCTCGACCACCTCTCCGGTG
>JAGQTR010000414.1 GCA_020438915.1 Mycobacterium sp. | reverse complement strand
AGCATGGAAGCGGGGGCCATCACCCCCAAGGGAGCCATGAAACAGGAGCCCTGGATAAATGCCTACGAGGACTGGAATGTGGACATCGGCCTGCAGTGCGGCCTGTTGGGAAGGGCCCAGATCGGCAAGGGCATGTGGGCGATGACCGAGCTGATGGGCGACATGGTCGAGCAGAAGATCGGTCAGCCCAAGGCCGGTGCCACCACCGCGTGGGTGCCGTCGCCCACGGCGGCCACCCTGCACGCCATGCACTACCACGAAGTCGACGTCTATGCGGTGCACCAAGAGCTGGCCGGCGAGCAGCGTTCGACGCTCGACGAGCTGCTGACCATCCCGCTGGCGAAGGAGCTGGCGTGGGCGCCGGAAGAGATTCGCGAGGAAGTCGACAACAATTGCCAGTCGATCCTCGGCTATGTCGTGCGCTGGATCGACGCCGGTGTCGGGTGCTCGAAGGTGCCCGACATTCACGACGTGGCCTTGATGGAGGACCGCGCGACACTGCGGATCTCCAGCCAGCTGCTGGCCAACTGGTTGCGCCACGGCGTCATCACCGAAGACGACGTCAAGTCCAGCCTGCGCCGGATGGCCGCGGTCGTGGACGAGCAGAATTCCGGGGACCCGGAATTCCGGCCCATGGCGCCAGACCCAGACAACAACATCGCGTTCCAGGCGGCACAGGAGTTGATCCTCGCAGGCGGTTCGCAGCCCAACGGCTACACCGAGCCGATCCTGCATCGGCGGCGCCGAGAGTTCAAGGCAGCCAATAACGTTGGGTGACGCGGTGACAGCCAGGACGGACGCGACGGGCGGGACGGGCAGGCATGGGGCGACATAGCCTTCCCGATCCCGAGGAATCAAGAAGCCCGGACTCCAACGACGGCCTGCCCGCCGCGTCGCGGCACGGTGGCGACTGGGAAGGTGGCGAATGGACCGGCAGCCACCGCGCGGTGGTGCCGGGACGGCGCGGAGTCAGTGTCGGCGTCATCGTCGCGCTGGTGAGCGTTGTCGTTGTTGTCGGCGCGGTCATTCTGTGGCGGTTCTTCGGAGACGCGCTCTCCGACCGCTCCGGCGTGGCCGCCGCGCGATGTGTCGACGGTGAAGTCGCGGTTGCCGTGATCACCGATCCGGCGATCACCGAAGCTGTGGCGGCACTGGCCGAGCGGTACAACCAGACCGCCGCCCCAGTCGGTGATCGCTGTGTCAAAGTCACTGTCGAGGGTGCCGATTCCGATCGCGTCGTCAACGGATTCACCGACCAGTGGCCCGCCGATCTCGGTGAGCGACCGGCACTGTGGATCCCGGGCAGTTCGGTGTCGGAGGCCCGTCTGGAAGCCGCGGTGGGCACCGAGACCGTCAGCGACAGCCGCTCACTGGTGACTTCACCGGTGCTGCTCGCGGTGTCGCCCCAACTCGTAGGCGCTCTCGGGGAACAAAATTGGGGAACACTCCCACGGCTGCAGGCAGATCCCGCGGCACTTGACGGGCTGGGATTGCCCGGTTGGGGTGGACTGCGCCTGGCGCTTCCCCTGACCGAGAACAGCGATGCCGCCTACCTGGCTGCCGAGGCGGTGGCGGCGGCCGCCGCACCGGCCGGTGCGCCGGCCAGCGTGGGCTTGGGGGCCGTCAGCACCGTGCTGGGCAGCGCCCCCGAATTGGCCGACACTAACGCCGACACTGCCTTGAACGTCCTGGTTGATGCCACAGACCCGGCCACCGCCCCGGTCCACGCCGTGGCGACCACCGAGCAGCGGCTCTTCCAGCGGGCGTCCTCGCTTCCCGACGCGAAGTCCACACTGGCGGCATGGCTGCCCCCGGGGCCGACCGCGATGGCCGACTTCCCCACCGTGCTCTTGGACGGCGATTGGCTGACTCAGGAGCAGATCACCGCAGCCAGTGAATTCGCCAGATTCATGCGCAAACCCGAGCAACTCGGCGAGCTGGCCAAAGCGGGCTTCCGAGTTGACGGGGATACGCCGCCGGCCAGCGACGTCGTCGATTTCGGGCCCCTGTCCGCACCGTTGAACATCGGCGACAATGCGCTGCGGGCCACGATCGCAGAGACGTTGACGGCGCCGGTCGCAAGCCCTGCCGTCACGATAATGCTGGACCAGTCGATGCCGACCGACGACGGTGGTAGGTCTCGCCTGACCAACGTCGTGGATGCGCTCAAGGCTCGGCTGCAGGTACTTCCGGCGGATTCTGCCGTGGGGTTGTGGACGTTCGACGGTGTGCAGGGGCGTTCGGCGATCACCTCTGGTCCCCTGTCCGAACCACTCGACGGGCAGCCACGATCCGACGCACTGACGGCCGCACTGGACGCCCAAACGGCCTCTGGAGGCGGCGCGGTGTCGTTCACTACGCTGCGGCTGGCCTACACCGACG
>JAGQTR010000413.1 GCA_020438915.1 Mycobacterium sp. | reverse complement strand
CTGTCGCCCATCTCACCTTCGATCTCCGCTCGCGGCACCAGCGCGGCGACCGAGTCGATGACCAGGATGTCCAGTGCACCGGACCGAATCAGCATGTCGGCGATTTCCAGCGCCTGCTCCCCGGTGTCCGGCTGGGATACCAGCAGGGAATCGGTGTCCACGCCCAGCTTCTTGGCGTAGTCGGGATCCAGCGCATGCTCGGCGTCGATGAACGCGGCGATACCGCCGGCGGCCTGCGCGTTGGCGACGGCATGCAGCGCAACGGTGGTCTTACCCGAGGACTCCGGACCGTAGATTTCGATGACCCGGCCACGCGGCAGACCACCGATGCCCAACGCGACATCAAGGGCGATCGACCCCGTCGGGATGACCGATATCGGCTGGCGCACCTCGTCGCCGAGTCGCATCACCGAGCCCTTGCCGTGACTCTTCTCAATCTGAGCGAGAGCCAGCTCCAGAGCCTTCTCGCGGTCAGGCGCTTGCACCATTGGGGTACCTCTTCCGGTAGTCGTTGTTGACCGGTCCTCGGTCGGTTGGCCGTGACGTTAGATCAGGGCACCGACAAGAGCTCCGCGTCGAACGTTCCCCACAGTAGACGAACAGGTGTTCGATTCAAGCAGACACGCCGCGAGTGATTCGCGATCAGGCATGGCGGGCTGGCGCATCCTCAAAGGCTATTAAAGCTAGCTGGACTAGCGCGATAGCCGGATATGATCTAGGGTCGATGCCATGGCGAGCACCGTCACCAGCACCGATGCCAAGAACCGGCTCAATGCCCTCCTGGCCGATGTTGAGCGCACCGGCGAATCGATCACGATCACCAACCACGGCCGACCGGTCGCCAAGCTGGTACCCATGAATCCGGTACCCCGGACATTTGGACAGATGCCAAACCTCGTGGTGCCGGATGACTTCGACGACTCACTACCCGAGACCGAACTCGCCGCATGGGCGGGCCTAGACGAGTCGTGAAAGTACTTCTGGACACGCATACGCTTCTGCGGCTCCTCAGTTCACCGTCAGAGCTGGAGCCATCGGCCTTGGCCATACTGTCGAACCCGGACACGAAGTTGTGGGTATCCGCCGCCTCGGCCTGGGAGATCGCCATCAAGACCCGCGTCGGCCGATTCAGCGGGGAAGCGCTTCTCTCGGCATGGTCGGACGTCATTGCCACCACAAGCACTGCCGAACTGCCGATCGAGTCCGCTGACGCAATCCTGGCAGGCCGTCTCCCCTGGGCGCACAAAGACCCCTTTGATCGCGTCATCGTCGCCCAGGCACTCCGTCGAAACCTCACCATCGCCACCCGCGATGGGAAAATCCTCGACGCAGCGCTCACCCCCACTCTCAAGGCCTGATCCCCGGCCGGCAGACGCGCTGACCAATCCGCCCACCCGCCACCAAGCTGTTCGGATTCGCCGTGGACGCGCCGGGGCGACGGTCCTATCGTGGGGTCATCCGGCCACGAACGGACTGGCATGCACGAGATGGCGATCACCCAGAGCGTTGTCGACGCGGTCTGCGAGCATGCCGCGGGCCGGCGCGTGCACAACGTCAAGCTTGAAGTCGGCGCGCTATGCGCGATCGTGCCGGCGGCGATGGAATTCTGTTTCGGTCTGGCGACCGAAGGAACCGTCGCCGACGGTGCAACACTCGACGTCGACATCCGGCCCGGCGCGGCGCGGTGCCGCACTTGCGAAGATCGCTTTGAACTCAGCGACCTGATCTTGTTGTGTCCGTGTGGGAGTGCCGACGTCGAGGTACTCGAGGGCCGGGACTTGAAAATCCTGTCGATGGAAGTGAGCTGACATGTGCGCAACCTGTGGCTGCGGTGGAGACGGCGCGGCCATCACCGTGGCCGGCCATGCCGACCACGCCCACGACCACGACCACCCGCACGACCACATCCACACCGAGACCATCACCCTCGAGCAGAAGGTCCTCGCGAAGAACGATCTGATCGCCGAGCAGAACCGCAGATGGCTGGCCGAGCGCGACATTCTTGCCCTCAACATGACCAGTTCACCCGGCGCGGGCAAGACCACCCTCCTGGAACGCACCATCGGTGAACTCGGCGGGCGGCGACCGGTCGCGGTTATCGAGGGCGATCAGGAGACGCTTCTCGACGCGAACCGGATCCGGGCCGCCGGCGCCCGGGCGGTACAGATCAACACCGGTGCCGGCTGCCATCTGGACGCCGACATGGTGCGCCGGGCCCTCGATGCCCTTGACCCCGAGCCTGGTTCGCTGCTGTTCATCGAGAACGTGGGAAATCTCGTCTGCCCCGCCATGTTCGATCTGGGCGAATCCAGCAAAGTCGTTGTGATCTCGGTGACCGAAGGGAGCGACAAGCCGCTGAAGTATCCCCACATGTTCGCTGCGGCAGGGTTGGTGGTCATCAACAAGACCGACCTACTTCCCTACGTGGACTTTGATCTTGACGACTGCGCGGGATACGCACGATCGCTCAACGGCGGTGTCGAAATCTTGGCGTTGTCGGCAACGGGGGGCGACGGTATCCCCGACTGGTGCACCTGGATCGAATCTCGAGCAAACCTGTCCCGAAACAGGCAGATACCGCCAGATTCCGTTGACAACGCAAAACGGCCGGAGTAGACCCAGATATAACGCCGTGCAAGTGGGCCGAAGGTCGACTCCTGTGGCGTAGGGCTCCCCAACCCGGAGCCCGGAAAGCTGTGGCAATGCCTTCAGAGGCAGCAGTCAAAGCAGAAGAGGCCTTGATCCACGTGCTCTGGATCAACGCCGGATTGAGTTGTGACGGTGATTCCGTGGCGTTGACTGCCGCCACCCAACCCAGCATCGAGGAGATCGCCCTGGGCGCCCTCCCCGGTCTACCTAAAATCGCCGTCCACTGGCCCCTCATCGATTTCGAGTGCGGCCCCAACGGAGGTGCCGACGACTTCCTCGAATGGTTCTTCAAAGCAGACAGAGGCGAATTGGAACCTTTCGTGCTGGTCGTCGAGGGGTCGATCCCCAACGAGCGGCTCCACGACGAAGGGTACTGGTGCGGTTTCGGCAACGATCCGGCCACCGGTCAGCCGATGACGACCAGCGAGTGGCTCGACCGACTCGCGCCCAAGGCGACCGCGATCGTGGCGGTCGGCACCTGCGCCACCTACGGCGGAATCCACGCAATGGCGGGTAACCCGACCGGCGCCATGGGAGTCCCCGACTACCTCGGCTGGGACTGGAAGAGCAAGGCCGGCATTCCGATCGTGTGCGTGCCCGGGTGCCCGATTCACCCGGACAACCTCTCGGAGACGCTGACTTACCTGCTCTACATGGCTACCGACCAGGCACCGATGATTCCGCTGGACGACGCACTGCGGCCGCAATGGCTGTTCGGCCAGACTGTTCACGAGGGGTGTGACCGCGCCGGTTACTACGAGCAGGGCGACTTCGCCACCGAGTACGGCTCACCGAAATGCATTGTGAAGCTTGGCTGTTGGGGTCCGGTCGTCAAGTGCAACGTGCCCAAACGGGGCTGGATCAACGGCGTCGGCGGGTGCCCGAACGTGGGCGGGATCTGTATCGGTTGCACGATGCCGGGCTTCCCGGACAAGTTCATGCCGTTCATGGACGAACCCCCCGGGGGCAAGGTGTCCACCACCGCATCCGGGCTATATGGCTCGGTCATCCGCAACCTGCGCCAAATCACTGCAAAGACCCTCGACAAGGAACCGAAGTGGCGGCACACCGGGCCCAAACTCACGACCGGCGCCACTCGCACCTGGTAGGTGCGGGTTGCTGCGGGGCCATCCGCTCGGTGAGCAGCGACGGCTCCTCGGAATCCGAACTGTCCTCTGGTGCAGCGCATCTAGACGAAAGAAGTAGAATTCGATGACAACGATCATCCCCGAGCCTTCCCAGGTGAAGCGCGAGCCGGGCCAACTGGTGGAAATGGCGTGGGATCCCATCACCCGGATCGTCGGCAGCCTGGGCATCTACACCAAGATCGATTTCGAGAATCGGGAAGTCGTCGAGTGCCACAGCACATCGTCGATCTTCCGCGGTTACTCGATCTTCATGAAGGGCAAGGATCCCCGGGACGCCCATTTCATCACCAGTCGCATCTGCGGCATCTGCGGCGACAACCATGCCACCTGTTCGTGCTATGCGCAGAACATGGCCTACGGTGTGCAGCCGCCGCATGTCGCCGAATGGATCGTCAACCTCGGCGAAGCCGCGGAATACATGTTCGACCACAACATCTTTCAGGAGAACCTGGTCGGGGTCGACTACTGCGAGAAGATGGTCTCCGAGACCAACCGTGGCGTGCTGGCGAAGGCGGAGAACACTGCCGCACCGCACGCCGACGCGCACGGCTACCGCACCGTCGCCGACATCATGCGGGCGCTCAACCCGTTCACCGGCGAGTTCTATCGGGAGGCCCTTCAGGTCAGCCGCTACACCCGGGAGATGTTCTGCCTCATGGAAGGCAGGCACGTGCATCCCTCGACGCTGTATCCCGGCGGGATCGGCACGGTCGCGACCGTCCAGTTGATGACCGACTACCTGGCCCGGCTGATGCGTTACGTCGAGTTCATGAAGAAGGTCGTACCGATGCACGACGACCTTTTCGACTTCTTCTACGAGGCCCTGCCGGGCTACGAGAAGGTCGGGTTGCGCCGAACGCTGCTCGGCTGCTGGGGGTCCTTCCAGGATCCCGAGGTGTGCAACTTCTCCTACAAGGACATGGAGAACTGGGGCCGCAGGATGTTCGTCACGCCCGGGGTCGTTGTCGATGGCAGGCTGGTCACCACCTCACTGGTCGACATCAACCTCGGCATTCGAATCCTGTTGGGCCACTCGTTCTATGACGACTGGACCGACCAGGAGATGTTCGTGAAGACCGATCCGCTGGGCAACCCGGTGGATCGCCGACACCCGTGGAACCAGCACACCAACCCCCGGCCGCAGAAGCGCGACTTCGACGACAACTACAGCTGGGTGATGTCCCCGCGCTGGTTCGACGGCACCGACCACCTCGCCCTCGACACCGGTGGCGGTCCGCTGGCCCGGTTGTGGTCGACGGCGCTGGCCGGCCTGGTCGATGTCGGCTACGTCAGGGCCACCGGCAATAGTGTGCAGATCAACCTCCCCAAGACAGCGCTCAAGGGTCCGGCCGAACTGGAGTGGAAGGTTCCGGTCCACGGCAGCAACACCATCGAGCGCAATCGCGCTCGAACGTACTTCCAGGCCTACGCCGCGGCGTGCGCGCTGCACTTCGCCGAGAAGGCGTTGGTGGAGATCCGCGCGGGCCGGACCAAGACATGGGAGAAGTTCCAGGTCCCCGACGAGGGCATCGGCTGCGGGTTCACCGAGGCGGTCCGCGGCGTGCTGAGCCATCACATGGTGATCCGGGACGGCAAGATCGCCAACTACCACCCGTACCCGCCGACGCCGTGGAACGCGAACCCGCGCGACAGTTACGGCACCCCCGGCCCCTACGAGGACGCGGTGCAGGGCCAGCCGATCTTCG
>JAGQTR010000412.1 GCA_020438915.1 Mycobacterium sp. | reverse complement strand
CGATCATCTTGTCGATGTCGTCGACACTGCGCTCGGCGGCCGCGGCGCCCTCGCGAACGGCCGGCATGAGCTTGTCCTTGTACAGCTCCTCGCCCTTACCGGACGTGCAGATGAAGCCGTCACCGGCACGGCCGGCGTACTTGGCGACAACCGGACCGCCCGCCGCGATGTACACCGGCACACCCCCGTCAGGGACGTCGTAGATCGAGGCCCCCTTGAGGTTGTAGTACTCCCCGTCGAAGTCCACGCGATCGCCCAGCCACAGCTCGCGCATCAACTTGACCGCCTCACGCAGTCGGGCGAAACGCTCCTTGAACTCGGGCCACTCGCCCGCATAGCCGGTGGCGATCTCATTGAGTGCCTCGCCGGTTCCCACCCCCAGAAAGATCCGGTTCGGGTACAGGCACGCCATCGTGGCGAAGGCCTGGGCGATGACCGCAGGGTTGTACCGAAACGTCGGCGTCAGCACCGACGTGCCCAGAAACAGGCGTTCGGTGCGCTCACCGACCGCAGTCATCCAGGCCAGCGAGAACGGTGCGTGACCGCCCTCATGACGCCACGGCTGGAAATGGTCACTGACGGTCGCGCTGTCCATGCCGTGCGCTTCGGCGGCCACCGCCAGCTCGACGAGTTCACGCGGCGCGAACTGCTCTGCCGACGCCTTGTAGCCCAGTTTCAGTTCAGCCATGAGTTCTTTCTACACTCGCGTGATGGCACCGGTGCTCACCGCCGTCACCGACCGCGTCCACTTCGTGCACACCGACCTGGTCAACTGGACCGTGGTCACCGGCACCGGTGACGACGGCGGCGGGGTCATGCTCATCGACGCCGGTTTCCCCGGCAGCCGCACCGAGGTGGTCGCCGCACTGGGCCAACTCGGATTCGGGGTCGCCGATGTGCGGGCAATCCTGTTGACCCATGCCCACATCGACCACTTCGGGTCGGCCATCTGGTTCGCCCGGGAGCACGGGACCCCGGTCTACTGCCATGCTGACGAGGTCGGACACTCGAAGCGGGAGTATCTCGAGCAGGCCTCCCCGGTGGACATCGCCGCGCACATCTGGCAGCCGAAATGGCTCAAGTGGTCGGTGTCGATCATCGGAAAGGGCGCCTTGACCCGCGCAGGCATCCCGACCACGGCACCGCTGACCGAGAGCATCGCCGCGCAGCTGCCGGGTGCTCCGAAGTCCATCCCGACCCCCGGTCACACCGGAGGGCACTGCTCCTACGTCGTGGACGGAGTGCTGGTCGGCGGCGATGCCCTCATCACAGGCCACCCGTTGGCGTCGCGGCCGGGCCCGCAGCTGCTGCCGTCGATGTTCAACCACGACGATGACGGTTGCCGGCGCAGCCTGGCCGCGCTGGCCACCCTCGATGTCGAGGTGCTGCTGCCGGGTCACGGCCCGATATGGCGAGGTCCGGTCGCAACCGCGGCCCAGCAGGCTCAGGCGAGGGTGTCGTAACCCAGTAGGAACAGCGCGGTCAGACAGAGTCCACAGGCGATGACGATCGCGGGCATCAGGATCATCGTGTCGAGTTCATCGTCATCGAGCACGTCATCCTCGAAACGCCCGAACAGCACCCGCGCGATTCCGGTACGCCGGAAGGTGTGTACGAGTCCGCGAACTGCACCGGTCGCGCGCAGGCGACCGATGAACACCCGGGACACTCCGCCCAGCAGCAACGTCAGTGCGGCAGCGGCCAACATCAACCAACCAACGGTCGACTCCGACACATCCACGAGCCTATAGGCCGCAGCTTCACAGCGCCTTGACGAAGACGAGGTCAGCCTACCCTGGCCACCGTCGCCGGAAGCCTCTGAGCAGGCACGACGATCATCCACGGCGACGCGGATGTTTTGCCCGACAACGGCACCCGGTGGCGTCGGTTCCGTTAGCATCGTGCGGTGGACGCCAGTGACGAGGTCCAGACACTGCGGACCGTCATCAAAGTTCAGCAGGCCATCAACGATGCGGACCCCACAGCCGGCGCCGTGATGAAGATAGTCGTGGAACAGGCCTGCGAGGCAACGGGTGCGCCCGGTGCGGTCGTCGAACTCGCCGAAGCCGATGAGATGGTCTACACAGTCACCGCCGGTTCACTTGTCGGCACCGAAGGAGTGCGGCTGCCGCGGGTGGGCAGTTTGACCGGTGAAGCGGTGCGGCTGGGGAAGATTCTGATCTCCCAAGACACCGAGACCGACCCCAGAGTCGACAGGGCGGCTTGCCGTCGGGTCGGCGCCCGTTCGATGGTGGTTGTTCCACTGGTTGACCAGGACCGCGTCGAAGGGGTGCTGAAGGTCGTTTCGGATCGCCCCTGCGCCTTTTCCGACAACGATGTCGGCCTGCTGGAGCAGCTGGCGCAGTTCATCGCCAAGGCGTTGCAACGCGCGTCGGCCATGGAGGAGAAGGCAACTGCCGCGACGGTCGACTCCCTGACCGGCTTGGCCAACCGCGCCGCTTTCCTTGCCGCATTGGAGAACAACATCTCGATGTCGGCCGGCCTGGGTCGCCCCGTCGGCTTGGTGCTCTACCTGGACTTGGACAGGTTCAAGCCGATCAACGACACCCACGGCCACGCCGTCGGCGACGAGGTGCTACGGGCTGTAGGTAATCGGATTTCCGCCAACTGCCGCGTCGAGGATCTCGGTGCGAGGATCGGCGGCGACGAGTTCGCCGTACTGCTCGCGGTGTCGAAACAACCCAACCCGGCGGCCCTCCGCGATCGCCTTGTTCACGAGTTGGGCCAGCCCATCGAGACCAGCGCCGGGCCAGTCTCGATCGGGGCGAGTTGCGGCATGGCGGCGGTGGGCGGCGCAGACTTCGCCGAAGCGGTCCTTGCGCGCGCGGATGCGTCCATGTACGCCGACAAGCGGTCGAGAACCTGATCGCCGCGATTCGCCCAAAACTTGACACATGTAAATTTGCGACATGGACAACATCCGCGGCAAGACCATCGCCATCACGGGAGCGGCACGTGGCATCGGCTACGCCACCGCCAAAGCTCTCCTCGCACGGGGCGCCCGCGTGGTCATCGGCGACCGCGAGGTGGCGTTGCAGGAGTCGGCGGTCGCGCAGCTCAGCACACTCGGACCGGTGTCGGGCTACCCGCTGGACGTCACCGACCGCGAGTCGTTCACCACGTTTCTCGACAAGGCCCGCACCGACGGACACGGGCACATCGACGTACTGATCAACAACGCCGGCGTGATGCCGGTCGGGCCGTTCCTCGAACAATCCGAGGAGTCGATCCGATCCGCGATCGAGGTGAACTTCTATGGCGTCCTCACCGGGTGTCAGCTCGTGTTGCCCGAGATGGCGGCCCGCCGAAGCGGCCACATCATCAACATCGCGTCGGTGGCGGGCATGCTCGCAGTGCCCGGGCAGGTCGTCTACGCCGGCACGAAGTTCGCCGTGGTCGGGGTGACCACTGCGTTGGCCGACGAATTCGCCCCTCAGGGAGTCGAAGTCAGCGCCGTGTTGCCGACCTTCACCAACACCGAGCTGATCGCGGGCACCCACACGTCATCAGCGCAGAAGCCGGTGGAACCCGAGGACATCGCGGCGGCGGTCATCAAGGTGCTCGACAAGCCCACCACGCTGGTCTCGGTCCCACCCGCGCTGCGGTTCGTCAGCGCGATCACGCCGACCCTGGCCCCCAAGGCGAGGCGCTGGCTGTCCCACAAGTTGGGCAACGACACGGTATTCCTCGACTTCGATAGAACCGCGCGTGACGACTACGAGCGACGTGCGCGGTCCGCGCGGGGAGTCGTCGAGCCGCCCGACAACCAAGATTAATCGAACACCGGCAGAGGCCGGCCCAGCCGATAGGCCTCGAGGATGTCGATGTGTTCGAACAGTTCCTCGAGATCGAACTGGTAATCCTCGGATGTGCCGACGAACACCACGTGTGCGATCTCCCCACCATCGTCGGGGGTCAGCAGCACCACCGTCGCGGTGACCTGTTCGGTATCGTCGGCCACCTCGGCGACCGAGGGCGGCCAAAACCAGGCGACGCCGACTTCGTCGTCAGCATCCTCGGAGTAGGCCCAGCCCCGCGCGGTCAGGCGCTCATCGAAATCCTCTAGTTGGCCGGCGATTTCGAGTTCCTCGGCAAGGTGCTCACGCACCGGCGCCGGAATCCAGGTCTGATCGCGCACCGCCTGCCGCTTCCTGCGACGGGCTCGCTTGGCCGCTGACCGCTGAGACACCTATTCCACCCCTAGGCCAGCGCCCGGTCCAGATCGGTGATCAGATCTTCAGTGCTTTCCAACCCGACCGAGACCCGAACCACGGCGTCTCCCAACCCAATCGCGGCCCGTCCCTCCGGGCCCATTGCCCGATGTGTCGTCGTCGCCGGATGGGTGACCAGCGACTTGGAATCGCCGAGATTGTTCGAGATGTCGATGACCCGCAGCTTGTCCAGCAACTCGAACGCCCGCTGCTTACCGCGGCCTTCGGGGGCGTCGAGTTCGAAGGTCAGCACGGTGCCCCCGCCGGTCATCTGCCGCTTGGCCAGGTCGTACTGTGGATGCGACTCCAAGAACGGGTAACGCACCCAGCGCACCGAAGAGTGGGACTCGAGGAACTCCGCGATTCGGTGCGCCGACGAATTCTGGTACTGCACACGCAATTCCAACGTCTCTAAACCCTTCAATAGCGTCCAGGCATTGAAGGGACTCAGCGCCGGTCCGGTATGCCGCATGAGCTTCTGCACCGGCTCGTCGATGTACTGTTTGCTGCCGAGGATGGCCCCGCCCAGCACCCGGCCCTGGCCGTCGATGTGCTTGGTGCCCGAGTAGACCACCACGTCGGCACCCAGCGGGAATCCCTGCTGCAGGATCGGTGTCGCGAAGACGTTGTCCAACACCACTTTTGCCCCGGCGGCGTGGGCCAGCTCGCACACCGCGGCGATGTCGACCAACTGCTGCATCGGGTTCGACGGTGTCTCGAAGAACACCGCCTGGGTCGGCACCGAGAGTGCCTGCTCCCACTGGGAGAGGTCGTCGCCGTCGACGAACACCGTCTCCACGCCCCAGCGCGGCAGGATCTCGTTGCACACCACGAAGCAGGATCCGAAGAGGCTCCGGGCGGCGACCAATCGATCACCGGCGGCCAGCAGCGCACCCAACGAGGTGAACACCGCCGACATCCCCGAGGAGGTCGCGAAGCACGCGGGCGCACCTTCGATCAGCCGCAACCGTTCTTCGAACATCGAGATCGTGGGATTGCCGTACCGGGAATAGACATATCGGTCGATCTCGCCGGTGAACGCTTTCTCGGCGTCGGCTGCCGTCTGGTAGACGTAGCCCGACGTCAGGTACATCGCCTCGGCGGTTTCCTCGAAACCAGACCGCAGCAATCCGCCGCGCACCCCGATGGTCGCCTGGCTGACACCCTCGGGCAGTTCGGCCGGTATCCGCACCGAGGGCACGTCGTGGTCGGGCCCGCTCACGATTGTCTCCACGGAAGCCCGACCGACCGCCAGCCGGAACTGCCGCGATGTCCGTGCTTGTCGAGGTCGCCCTCGAAGCCGTCCAGCACGTTGTAGGACGGGGCGATACCCGCGGCCGTGGCCGCTTCGGCTGCCGGGATGGAACGGTTGCCCGAACGGCACAGGAACACCACCGGGCGCTCGCCCGGGGTGATCCCCGAGGCGAGCAGTTCATCGACAAAGCCGTCGTTGCGCTTGCCGTCGGTGCGATTCCACTCTACGTAGACGACGTCGCGGTCCAGGCTGGAGAGATCGGCGACCCCGACAAAACGCCACTCGGCCTCGGTACGACAGTCGACCAGGACGGCTTCGGGGTTCTCGCTCAGCAGCTTCCAAGCCTCCTCAGGCGTGACATCTCCGGCATAACTCACGGTCGTGAGTGTCCCACAGCTAATTGGGGCCGGTCGAGCAGACCTTCCATGCACCGTCCTGGCGCGCGAAGGCGACTTCGACCGTCTGTTTGGCGTCCGGATCCTTTCCAAAGTGGTAGGTGACATCGGCGGTGGCCCGATCGCCGTCGACGGCCACATCGGTCACCCCGTCGATGAATCGCTCACCCCGTTTTGCAGACGAATCCCGTTGTCGGGAAACTATTTCTGCTTCAGTACCCTGGCGCTGCGCGCAGGTGTAGGTGCGGAAATCCGAGTAATCCTGGCGCTGTAGCGCGTCGTTCTGCGCGACCGCGGCGAGCCCGATCTGCTGGTCGTCGGGGATTTCGTCGCCAGAGAATGCGTTCAACAACCACACGGTGATCAGTACCACGACGATGATCGCCAGCGCGGTCAGAAACGGACCGGCGGTCGGTCCGCGCGCCGGGGAATCTGACGGTTCGGTCACCGCAGCCTGCGCAATGCCGTCGCGACCCGGCGAGCGCGGTCACGCGCCACGATCGGATCGGGTGCGGTCGCCAGTGAGAGCGTGAGCCAGCGACGGGGATCGGTCGACTCCGATGGGTTGAACAGCCGCACGTCACTTTCGGCCACACCAAGCGCGTCCGCCAGCACAGAACGCAACCGCGCTTTGTCCGCGCCAAGGCTTTCCGACCCCGACGATTCGGACGCGTAGCTCAGCTCTACCGCGCCCGGCGAGATCATGATGGTGTCCACGGGCAGGCCGAGGATAGCCAGCGCGTGCAGTTCGAATTCGGAGAGCCGCTGCGAACGTAACGTCACCAGCCCGCTGTCGTGCGGTCGCGGCCGAACGTCGGCGAAGTAGACCTCGTCGCCGCGCACCAGCAGCTCGACGCTGAACACGCCACGGCCACCCAACGAGTTGACGATGCGGGCGGCGATGGATTTCGCGGCATCCAGCGCGGCCGGCGAAAGCAGCTGGGGCTGCCAGGATTCCAGGGTGTCTTCGTCGGCCTGATGGTGACCGATCGGCTCGCAGAAATGTACGACCGGGCCGGCAGGTCCGGTGGTGCGCACCGTCAGCAGCGTCACCTCGGCATCGACCTCGACCACGGTCTCTGCCATGACACGTTGCAGGCTGAGCCGACCTCCCGCGACCGCGCGACGCCAGGCAGGCTCGATGTCCTCTGCCCGCAGTAATACCGACTCACCTTCGCCAGGAGCGGCGGCGACCGGCTTGACCACCAACGGAAAACCCGCGTGCTGCGCAATCGCGGTGAGCTCGGCTGCGGAGCCGGCGAACCAGAACGGAGAGGTGGGCAGCCCCAGCTCGTCGGCCGCGAGCCGGCGCAAACCCTCGCCGTCCAACGACAGCCGAGTGCTGCGCGGGGTCGGAAACACCTCTACCTCGCCACGCTCGGCGACGCTGATCAGCGCATCCGTGGCGACCGCACCGGCGTCGACCACGACATAGTCCGGCTTCTCCTTGTCGATCAGCGCGGTGAGCGCATCGGCATCGGTCATGCTGACCACGGCGGCTCGGTCGGCGACCGTGTGTGCGGGCGCGCCAGCGTGCCGGTCCACAACGATCACCCGGGCACCGAGGCGCTGGAATGCCAACGCCAGCTCGCGGCCGCGCTCTCCGGCGCCGAGCAGCATCACCACTGCCGAACCGGGTGCCGGCTGTTCGGCCCCGGCCACTTCCGCCCCGGATCGTTCGGCCAATGCGTCACCGTCCGTCGTTTCACTCATCGACCATCCACCCTGCCAGAACCAGCCGCCCGGTGAGCCGCGCCATACG
>JAGQTR010000411.1 GCA_020438915.1 Mycobacterium sp. | reverse complement strand
CGGCCATCCAACGCCGGGCCCGGAGTGCGTTCGGGCACGATCTGGTCGCCATGCACCCGCACCGCCGTCGCGTAGTCGGTCACTCCCACCGGCAGATCAGGCGCCGGCTTGCCGAACGGATCCAGCGACAGCACCGCGACTTCTTCGGCGCCGGTGGCGTCGGCCTCGCCGAGTCGGTCCGTGGTGCACAGTGCGATGTCACAGCCCGACTCGTCGGAGGCACCGCCCAACACCACTTCACCGCCGATCCACCAGATCCCGAACAACACCGCCACCGTCTGCCAGTGCGCCGGCAGCAGCACCGCAACCCGGCTGCCCGGCGTGGCCCCCAACTCGTCGCGCAGCAGGTTGGCGGTCTTGGCCGCCCAGTTGGCCAGCGTGGCGGTGGACAATTCGATGCGCTCGCCGGTGGCGTCGTCGTAGTAGGTGATGCGTGGTCCGGCGGGGTTGACCGCCAGGAGTGGATCGAGGATGGCCGAGCTGACGGTGGTCACCTCAGTTGACGCACGCAGGATCGTTGGAGCCGGCCGTGATGATCGGCGACGGTGTGGGGACGCCGGCCATCTGCGTGTAACCCAATGACGGGTCGTCGGTGGTCAGCGTGATGTCGGTGCCGTCCAGCCCGGAGCCGGGGCCGGTGTAGTCGTCAGCCAGCACCACCCGCACTGAACCCGGCGGCACCGACGCCTCCGCCACCACCGGGAGCCCACCGAGGTCCTGGGCGACCGCCTGGGCGCCGAGGTCGTCGACCGTGGCGGCCTGAACCTGGCTGCCCGTCACCTTGGGGCCTTCGTTGTTCCCGACGGTGCCCGCGGCGAACCCCCTGATCGACACGGCGTGCGACACCGCCGCGGCCAACCCGTTGATGTCGGTGTCATTGAGGACGTCGACGGTGGTCTTCTCCGGGCTGTAGGCCAGCTCCTCGGTCTTGCCCTCGTCCTGGTCGTTCAGCAAGCCGGTTACCCAGTCCTTGACCTCGTTGGGGTCGACCCGCACCACGCTCTGCATGCCGTCGTCGCTCCAGCCGGCCTCCTCGACGATCGGGATGGTGGCGAAGGCGACGTTGCCCGCCGCGAGCTTCTGCAGCTGTTCGACGAAATCCATGATGTCCCAGCCTTCGGAGAGCACCACCGAACGCTGCACCGCCTCCTCCAGCCGATTCAGTGTCCCCGGGCTTGACAGCGTCTTACTGGAGATCACCTCATGGGCCAGCGAGGCCATCACCGCCTGCTGACGCACCACCCGGTCCAGGTCGCCGCGGGGCAGGTCGTGACGCTGACGAACAAAGCTGAGCGCTTGCGGTCCGTCCAGCTTCTGCCAGCCCGCGGGGAAGTCCGCACCGGAAAGCTGTTCGTAGACAGGGGCATTGAGGCAGACGTTGACGCCACCGAGGGCGTCGGTGATCAATGCGAACCCGAGCAGACCGATCTCGGCGTAATGGTCGACGGTGACACCGGTGAGGTTGGCAACCGTTTTGATCAATTCCTCGCGGCCCGCCGCGGTGGCCTTCGGCTCGGCGACGTCGGGGTCCACGCCCTGCTCCTCGACGAGCTCCTTCAACTTCTCCAGATGCACCGAGCCGTACACCCCGTTGATCTTCATCTTTCCGATTCCCGGGGCCTCGACGTAGGAGTCTCGCGGGATGGAGATCGCCGTCGCCGACTTCCCGTTGTTCGGGATACGCACCAGGATGATCGTGTCGGTGTTGGTGGCGTCCTCGTCGCCGGCGCGCAACGTCGCCAACTCGTCGGCAGACAGCGGGTTGCCGTGGGCGTCGGTGCGGCTGTCCATGCCGACCAGCAGAATGTCGATCGCGCCGTCGTCGCCGCCCTCACCGAGCGCGATCGGGTTCACGTGATTGATGCCCGACTCGAACGCGCGAATCTTGCCCCACGCCAGGCCGGTGCCCAGGACGATCGCCACAGCCACGGCCACGGAAATGACACGCGTCAGCTGAGCGGCAGGCATTTGTCCAGGCTACTGGGGAGTGGGCCGCATGCCCGGTAGCCGACGTCGGCGTGCCAAACTCGTCGGATGTCATCGCGGATCGTGATCACAGGAGCCGGTGGCCTGGTCGGGCGGGTGTTGGCAGGTCAGGCCCGTCACCAGGGTCGCGACGTGCTGGCGCTGACCTCGGCGGAGTGCGATATCACCGACGCCACGGCCGTCGAGCGTTTCATCGCCGCCGACGACGTCGTCGTCAACTGTGCCGGTTACACCGCCGTCGATGCTGCCGAGGCGAACCCCGAGCGGGCGGCGGCGGTCAACACCACCGGTCCGGAGAACCTCGCCCAGGCGTGTGCGCGGGCCGGGGCGTCGTTCATCCAGCTGTCCACCGACTACGTGTTCAGCGGCTCGTTCGGGGACGGACCCGACGTTGAGCCGCGCCCGTACGAGATCGACGACGAGACCGGGCCGCTGTCGGTCTACGGGCGCACCAAGCTCGCCGGCGAATTCGCGGTACTGTCCGCGATGCCCAACGCCCACATCGTGCGGACGGCGTGGATCTACGAAGGCGGCGATGGGTCGGACTTCGCCGCCCAGATGCGGCGGGCAGCCTCCGGGTCGGGGACTGTCGAGGTGGTGGCCGACCAGATCGGGTCACCCACCTACGTCGTCGATCTCTGCGCGGCGCTGCTGGCGATCGCCGAAGGGTCGATCAGCGAGTCGGTGCTGCACGCCGTCAACGTCGGGGGCGCCAGCCGGTTCGAGCAGGCGCAGGCAATCTTCGACGAGCTCGGCGCGGACCCGAACCGGGTGCGACCCGTCGGCAGCGACAAGCATCCCCGCCCGGCGCCGCGCCCGCCGTACTCGGTGCTCTCCGAGGTCAAGTCGGCGGCGGCCGGGTTGACGCCGCTGCGGCCGTGGCGGGAAGCGTTGACCGAGGCGATGGCGGCAGCCGGGCCGTCATCGTCGACGCGGTGAGATCGGCAGGCCCGCAGTGAGCGACGAACTGTTTGTCGTGACGGTGACGTATTCGCCCGGCCCACACCTGAATCGGTTCCTGGCCTCACTGTCCCACGCCACCGATCGCCCCGTGACGGTGATCATGGCCGACAACGGCTCCACCGACGGCGCCCCCGAGGAGGCCGTCGAACGCTACCCGAACGTGCGACTGCTGCCTACGGGGTCCAACCTCGGCTACGGCACCGCCGTCAACCGCGCCGTCACCGAGTACGGATTAGCCTCTGACACAGACCTTTTCATCGTGGCCAACCCGGACGTGCAATGGGGGCCGCGCAGCATCGACCTGCTGCTCGAGGCCGCCGACCGGTGGCCGCGGGCGGGGTCGCTGGGACCGTTGATCCGCGACCCGGACGGCTCGGTCTACCCGTCGGCCCGGCACCTGCCCTCGATCATCCGGGGCGGCATGCACGCCGTCGTCGGACCGATATGGCCGTCGAATCCGTGGACGGCGGTCTATCGCCAGGAGCGCACCGACCCCAGCGAACGCGCCGTGGGCTGGCTGTCGGGATCGTGTCTGCTGGTGCGCACCGAGGCCTTCGCGCGCGTCGCCGGTTTCGACGAGCGCTACTTCATGTACATGGAGGACGTCGACCTCGGAGACCGGTTGGGTCAGGCGGGCTGGCAGAACATCTACGTGCCGTCGGCGGAGGTTTTACATGCCAAGGGTCATTCCACCGGTCGCGACCCGGCCCGCAACCTGGCAGCCCACCACCGCAGTACCTACACTTTTCTCGCCGATCGGTACCCGAAACGGTGGCAGGCGCCGCTACGGTGGGCTTTCCGGGGGGCTTTGGGGGCGCGATCAAGTCTGGTCGTGCGCAGTTCTCTGAAGTCCCGGCGCGCACAGGCGAAAGGACGGCGCTGATGGTCAACCCCGCCGAGGTGGACGCTGTCGTTTTGGTCGGAGGGCTGGGTACCCGGCTGCGGCCGCTGACGTTGTCCGCACCCAAGCCGATGTTACCGACGGCGGGGCTGCCGTTCCTGACCCATCTGCTGTCGCGCGTTGCCGACGCCGGCATCGAGCACGTCGTCCTGGGCACGTCCTTCAAGGCGGAGGTGTTCGAGTCCGAGTTCGGCGACGGCTCCAAGCT
>JAGQTR010000410.1 GCA_020438915.1 Mycobacterium sp. | reverse complement strand
ACCCAGCCGCTGACGTCCATCCAGCCCATCTCGTGAACATCGCCGTCGCGGAGCCCGCGGAATCCGTTCCTGACCGCCAGCACCGTGTAGCCGCGGTCCAGGCCGAGCCGGACGAAGGCGCGCACCGCGTTGTTCATCCCCGGCGCTGGACCGCCGCTGTGCACGATTGCCAGCCGGAAGCGCCGCCGGCCCGACGGTGTCGGACGCGCCGCAGCCTGCTGGATGGTCTGTAGGATTTCGTATGATTGACGAAAGCTACCGCCGCGCAACAGCATTGCCCCGTCGAAGTCTTTGGCGTCGATACGCTCGGCGATCGCCTTGGTTTGCGCGACGCAGTCCATCAGGGGAGTGGTCACCACGCGGTTTCCCCGCAGCCCGATCAGCTGCGGGGTGGCATTCACGTCGTCGTTGAGCAGTCTTTCAACGGCCGCATTACCGAGCACGGTGGCCAGGTACCTGTCGAAGGCACTCGGTGCGCCACCGCGTTGCACGTGGCCCAGGATCGTGATCCTGGTGTCCTCACCGAGCTCCTGCTCCAGCGTTGTCTTGATGTGTTCAGCGGTGATTGGATTTCCGTGTTCGTCGTGGGCGCCTTCGGCGACGATCACCACGCTTTGCCGCCGCCCGATGTCGCGGCCCGCCTTGATGTCCCGGCACATCTGCATCGCCCAGTCCGCTGCGGGAGGCTTCTCGGGAATCAGAAGCCAGTTCGCCGCGGTGGCCAGGGAGGCCATCAGTGCCAGGTAGCCGCAGTGCCTTCCCATCACCTCGACGACGAAAGTGCGCTGGTGGCTCGACGCGGTGCTGCGCAAAGCGTCCATCGCCTCGACGATGCGGTGCAGGGCGGTGTCGGCGCCGATCGTCATGTCGGTGCCGGACATGTCGTTGTCGATGGAGCCCACAAGACCAGCGAGCCGCAGAAAGGGATGGCCGTCGGCGACATCGGGTGAGATCTCTCCGAACTCGACCAACTCGGCAAGCAGCTCCGGCCATTCGCGGCGGAAGATGTCGGCACCGGTCAGGCTTCCGTCGCCGCCGATCACGACGAGTGCGTCGATGCCGTGTTCGACCATGTTGCGGGCCGCGGCCCGGCGACCGTCGCGCGTTCTGAATTCCTGGGACCTCGCGGTACCGATCGCGGTACCGCCCCGGTGCAGAATGCCGTCGGCGTCGGCTGGTTCCATCCGACGAATCAGCTCGCCACCGTTGACCAAGCCGTGGTACCCCTCATGAATCGCGTACACATCGATGCCGTGATGCACGGCAGTGCAGATGACCGCGCGTACGGCCGCATTCATCCCCGGAGCGTCACCCCCGCTGGTCAGGACGCCGATACTGGCGGGCGCGGAGTGGACCTCAGACATGTAGTCGTCCCCCATGGCAGATCAGGATCAAGCAGTGCTGGCCATCAACCTATCGGGCTTGATCGTCGCGGAGGGTCATCTTCGGCCGAGACCGGACCCCCGAGTGCCCCAGGCGATAGTGTCGGGCGGTGACTGCCACCATGTGGAACCTCAACGAGTCGGCCGGCGAGCTGCTGGTGAAAACCGGGGTGAGCGGCCGGGCAGCAAGAATGGGGCACCGCCTGTTGATCGCGATGCAATCCTGGCAGGCGGAGGTGAGGTGGGCCGGCGACGAACCCTCCGGGGTGGATGTGACGGTCGAGGTCGACTCACTGCAGGTGGTTCGGGGCGAGGGCGGCGTCAAAGGGCTGTCGGAGCCGGAGAAGACCGTTGTGCGGTCGAATGCGTTGAAGGCCCTCGACGCGAATCGTTTTCGACAGATTCGCTTTCAGGCCAACGATATTCAGCGATCCGATACTGGTTTCCGGCTCGGCGGGACGCTGGAGATTCACGGCCAGACCCGGGAACGGGTGGTCGACGTGCAACTGGAGGATCTCGGCGACGCCTGGCGAATCACGTGCGACGCCGAGGTACGTCAGAGCGATTTCGGCGTCAAACCGTACTCGATTCTGCTGGGCTCGGTCAGCGTCGCCGACACCGTGACGGTGTCCTTCGACGCGCAGCGAGCCAAGGACGGCACTGACTCAAGCTAGTGCGAACCGCAACCCTGCGACCGCG
>JAGQTR010000409.1:3723-4726 GCA_020438915.1 Mycobacterium sp. | reverse complement strand
TCGGCTTGGCGGTGCCGGCTTCCTCGGCGATCTCGCGCAGTGACACCTCCGGCCCCAGCCGGTCGATGGCACGGAAAGCGGCGTCGACGATCTCGGAGCGCACCTTCTTGCGGTGCTCACGCCAACGCTCACTGCGGGCGTCCACCTTGACGCCCGGATCATCGCCCACGCGTGCCCTCGACCCTCGTCGCACCCGATCACTGTACCCGCCCCGAGGCCGCTGACCTGCCCAGACCCGCATGCCGGCGAATGGTTACCGAACTATGAGGGATTGTTGTCGACGCAAGGGCACACGCGGTCTTGGGTACTATCACCTGCGACAGCCGATCAACGAGACGAGATTCATGACGCAGCGATATGACCTGGTCATCGCCGGTGGCGGGCCCTCCGGTTCGGCCGCCGCATGGCAGGCCGCGCAGACCGGCGCCAACGTCCTCGTCCTGGACAAGGCGCAGTTTCCGCGCGACAAGCCGTGCGGGGACGGCCTGACCGCCCGTGCGGTCAGCTACCTGCAGAAGATGGGTCTGGCCGACGAGGTCGCCACCTTCCACCGGGTGAACCGCGTGACGGTGTTCAGCCCGAGCCAGTGGGAGTTGTCGTTCCCGAAGCGTCCGGGCATGCCCGATCACGGCCATACCGTCAGCCGCACCCACCTGGACACGGTGCTGCTCAAGCACGCCGAGTCCGCCGGCGCCCAGGTGCGCCAGGGTGCAGAGGTCGCCGGGCCGGAGCTGGATGCCGGCGGCAGGGTGATCGGCGTGGTACTCAAGGGCGGTGAGAAGGTCTACGCCGACGCGGTGATCGCCGCTGACGGCGCCTACTCCCCCATCAAGCGCGCGCTGAAGATCGACTCGGAGTACAACGGATACTCCGCGATCGCGATCCGCTCGGAAATGCACGCCAACCGCCCCGACTCCGACAGCCTCGACATCTATTTGAAGCTGCAGTTCGAGGGTGACCAGTTGCCCGGCTACGGCTGGGTGTTCCCGATGGGGAACGGCGT
>JAGQTR010000409.1:3200-3647 GCA_020438915.1 Mycobacterium sp. | reverse complement strand
CGGACGCTGCCGCGCGACTGGGACCTGCCCGCCATCGAGGAACTCAAGAAGAACAAGAGCGTGCGCGCATGGCGACTGCCGATGGGATTCACGGCCTGGCCGCCGTGGCGTCCGGGTGTGTTGTTCACCGGCGACTCGCTGGGTGCGGGCAAGCCGGCGTCGGGCGCGGGCATCTCCAAGGCCCTCGAATCCGGTTTGGCCGCGGGAGAATGCGCAATCGCGGCGCTGACCAACGGTGGCCCCGATGACTTCACCAACTATGCGCAGCGCATGGAAGCCGCGTGGGGCCGGGAGTACAAGCGCGGCCGCTACTTCCACAAGCTGGCCGGAATCCCGGGCGTCGCCAACACCGGCATCAAGCTCATCGACAACGCCTTCTTCCGCGACCGGATGCTCAAGGCGCTGTACAAGAAGGAGCAGGGCCCGCAACACAAGTTCTGACCCTTT
>JAGQTR010000409.1:0-3193 GCA_020438915.1 Mycobacterium sp. | reverse complement strand
GCCCTTTGCCCTTTGCCCTTTGCCGCGAGCAGACACAAAGTGCCCCAATTCCGGCTGTTTTGGGGACAATTTGTGTCTGCTCGCCGAGGACGGTCAGCGGCGTAAGTAGCCTCGCGAATGTGGAACAACGAGTCAGCCTGATCACTCTGGGCGTCGACGATCTCGACAAGGCCCGCAGCTTCTACGAGCAGGGGTTGGGTTGGGTGCCTTCGGAAGCACCCGACGGCGTCGTCTTCTACCAACTACCGGGTATCGCGTTCGCGCTGTTCGGCCGCGCCGAGCTCGCCGAGGATGCCCGGCATCCCGTCGACGGCCGGTTCGGCGGCATCACAATCGCGATCAACCAACGCACCGAGGCCGAAGTTGACGCGGTGCTCGATCAGGCCGCGGCGGCCGGGGCGACCATCCTCAAGCCGGCCGAAAGGGTCTTCTGGGGCGGATATTCCGGCTACTTCGCCGACCCGGACGGCCACGTCTGGGAGGTCGCGATGAATCCACAATGGTCGATCAACGACGACGGCACGCTGACGATCTAGGCGTCAGCGCCCCGGTCGCAATACCAGACCGACTTCGCACGAACCGCCGCGCGCATCCGGCGTCACCAGCACGTCATAGCTGCCACCGATCGACTCGGCGTTGAGGTCGATCACCTCTTGAATGAGTCCCTGCTGGATGCCACGGACCACCTCCGGTGCCGCAATAGCCACCGCCGCAAGGGGACACGTGCATATCTGCACGCTCACCTCACCGAATGATGTCAGCACCGATTGCACCTGGAACCCCAACTCTCCGAGCGTGGCCACCACCAGGTCCCCGACTGAGGTCTCGTCGCGCGGCCGGGCCAACCGGACCCGATGAGCCAGGTCCGCACCAATCCGCTGTGCCCGGTCCTGACGTTCTTGAGCCGTCCCGCCGAGGTGCTCGGCGAACAGCGCCACGATGTCGGCGTAGTCCAGCCGCGGAGCCAGTTCATAGGTGAGCCTGGGCCGTCCGGCACCCTGAGACCGGACGCTGCCCCGCCGCACGTAGCCCTGAGTTTCCAAACGCCGAGAGGTGGAAACGAGCCGTGGTGACGTGAATCTGCAAGGCATCGGCGACAACCCCAGCGTCGACCGGCCGGCCCGCTTGGCGCAGCAGCCCCAGCACTTTCTGGCGTTGCTTACCTGCCGCCCGATCCAACGCCCAATCGAGACCGTGGCCCTGCACTGGCACCCCTGGAGTGTGTCACGAGGCGGGCACGACGCCGACGACCGCGACGGCGGTGAGCGAATGCCGATAGCGGTGGAAGGTACGCCGCATTCCGATGACGCGGCGCCGGGCGGCACCGTGCCTGATCAGATTGCCCACGATGCGTAGCGCGCCCACTGGGCCCTCGTCGGCCAGCACGCGGGCCGGCTTGAGTAGCGCCATCGGTGCGTGGTCGACGCTGGTGACCTCAAATCCCGCTTCGGTCAGTAGCTGTGCCCACTCCCCCGAGGTCAGCGGACGTGCGTTCACCTTGATCGCGCGTGCCATGTCGCGACGGATCTCGTCCTTGGTCTCTTGAGGCAGCGAATCGGGTGTGAGCCCGAGTTCGTGGATCGCATAGCGACCACCGGGACGCAGCACCCGGAACGCCTCAGCGACGATCGCACGCTTGGCTTTGTCTGAATGCATCGTCAGCATCGCCTCACCGACAACGACATCGGCGCTGAGGTCGGGCAGTCCGGTTTCCGCGGCGTCGGCGACGACCACCGATCCCTCGACCGGCGCGACGATGGTCCGGACCGTCGCCGACGTCGCCGCGGTGTCGTCGACCCCCACATAGGAGCGTGGATGCAGGCCGACGATATCGGCGGCGGTTCGGCCGAGTCCCGGCCCGAGTTCCACGACGTCGGCGCCTCCGATTCGGGCTGCCGCAAGCAACCGGCTGGTCAACTCGAGTCCGCCGGGGCGCAGTACTCGCTTACCCAGCCGGGCCAGCAACCAGTGCCCCGGCAGGTCGGCATCTGAACGCTCGGCCAGCGGAAGCGATTCCCGGCCGGTTGGTACTGAATTAGTCATGTCGGAGGGTCCTTTCGACAGCGGCGATCACGAAGATCGCGGTGAACAATGCACACGCATACAGCAATGCGAGACTCCGACCCCAGGGTGGGGCCAGCACGGTGTCCTGACCGGTGGCGTACACCGCGTTCAAGATGGGCATGAAACGCTGCAGCACCGCGCCACTGGGCAGATACCCGGCTGCAGACTCGATCGCAAAGGCCCACAGCAGGATTGCTCCAACCGAACCCAGTGGTGAGCGAACCAGCGCACCGATGCCGATACCGGCACCGGCCGCGAACAGGGCCAGCACTGGAACAGTCCACAGCAGCCGAAGCGCGACGCTGTCGGTCACCGACACTTCCCCGTAGACCTGCGGGGAGAGCACCGGTAGCGCGGCAAGCACAACCATGAGCGTGCCCGCCGCCACCAGCGCGCCGAGGGGCCCGTAGAACAGCCACCTGCCGGTCAGCACCGGCCACTGCCGCGGCACCGTCAGACGCACATACTCCGCTGTCCGATAACGACTTTCGCTGGCCTGACCGTCCGCGGCGGCCGCTGCGACCAGGGTGACGGTGATGATGATGACCCAATAGCCGGCATTGGACGTCGACACCTGCAGTACCGACACCTGCCCTGGGATGCGCGCGAAAGATTCGGCCACAAAAGCGATGCCAAAAGTTATCGCCATCGGCACCACCACGGCTGCGGGAATCAGAACAGTCCACAGGCGGCTGCTCCCAGAGGTGCGGATGCGCTCAGCGCGCAGGCTGCGCACGATGTGCTCGGCGCTCACCCACACTCCATCAGCGCCGACTCCAACCATTGCTGCCTCTGAGCTCCGGCTGGAATCGCATCTTCCAAGCTGCCAATCACCCGCAGTCGTCCTCCGTCGAGGATGGCGATCCGATCGGCGGTCCGTGTCACCTCATCGAGCAAATGCGTGGCCAGCACCACCGTGCATCCGGTATCGGCCAGCTGTCGCAGAAGGCCGCGGAACCAGACGACGCCGGGCACATCGAGGCCATTGAGCGGCTCATCGAACAGCAACGCCCGCGGCTGGCAGAGCAGGGCGCCGGCGATCGCGAGCCGTTGCCGCGCGCCCAGCGACAGCGACCCGATGCGTTCGGATCGGACGGTGCGCAGCCCGGTCTCGTCGAGCACCTCGGCG
>JAGQTR010000408.1 GCA_020438915.1 Mycobacterium sp. | reverse complement strand
ACGTTGATGAACTGACGAAGGAGTCTCATGCCAGGTATCGCCGATCTCGCTCTGGGCGCCGCCCCGATCGCAGGCGGTGCGTTACTGGGCATCGCCGCGGGCAACATCAAACCACCGGATCTGCGGGCGATCATCAAGCAGGACCTGGACCTGCTGGACCGCATCCCCGAAAACGACACCGAGCGCCGCGCCGACCTGCAGCGCACCATCAACGGTCGGGTCGACGACTTGGTCGCCGCCTACGACAAGAACCAGTCGCTGCGCGAGATGGCGATGTCCTATACCGGTAATTGGCGCGACATCGTCTTGTTCGTGTGTGCGGTGTTGTTCACCGTAATCTGGTGGAACATAGACCATTCCAAGCACAGCAACTGGATGATGTTGTTCATCGTGATGATCCTCGTGTCGATCGTCACCGGCGTGTACGCCGCCCGCGGGATTTGGCGCGGGATCCGCACATTCACGCGTCGCGGCCAAGGCCAAAAGGATGCCGGGACCGCTCGGTAACCGCTCAGCGGTGAGGTCGGAGCCGGCGGCTCACCCCAGATGGGCGCCGAAGAATGATTCCATCGCTTCCCAGTGACGTCGAGCAGCCGCCTCGTCATAGGGCCCGTTATCCGGCACCGCGAACCCGTGAAGCGCGGAGTAGAAGTCAATGGTGTGCTCGACACCCGCCGCGGTGAGCGCATCGTCGAGCAACGTGGCGTCCGCAGTGGTGAACGATCTGTCGTTCTTGGCCGCGCCCACGTAGACCGCCGCCCGCATTCGGTCGGCGAGCAGGTGCGGACTGTCGGGGTCGTTTTTCGCCAGTCCGCCGCCGTGAAACGACATGGCCGCGGCCACCCGCTCGGGAACGCGGCCTGCGACCATCAAGGAGGTTCGGCCGCCCATGCAGTACCCGGTGGTTCCGAAGGTGTCCCCGGTGACCTCTGTCCGCGCCGAGAGATAGTCGAAGAACGCAGTCGCGTCCGCCGCCATGAAATCAGGAGTCACCTTGGAGATCATGGAGAACAGGCGGCCGCGCTCGGCCTTGTCCTCGAACACGGTCGTCATGGTGAACGGCGCCCAGTCGCCGTCGCGGTAGTACACGTCGGGTGCCAGCACCGCGTAACCATGGCTCGCCAATTTGTCGGCCATCGCCCGGAACGTCGGGCGGGCGCCTCCGGCATCGGGATACATGATGATGCCTCGCCACGGGCCATCGCCTTCGGGAGTGTGCAGTGAGACAGGGCAGGAGCCATCGGAGGTTGTCACGGTGTCGCTGATCCTCGGCATGGCTGTAGTTCTACTCCAGTCGTCGGGCCGTAAGCTGAACACGTGCCGATCGCCACGCCGTACGAGGATCTGTTGCGCCTGGTTCTCGATACCGGGGTCGCAAAATCCGATCGCACCGGCACCGGCACCCGCAGCCTGTTCGGTCATCAGCTGCGCTACGACCTGAACGCCGGGTTCCCGCTGATCACCACGAAGAAGGTGCACACCAAGTCGATCGTGTACGAGCTGCTGTGGTTTCTGCGCGGCGACTCCAACGTCAGGTGGCTGCAGGAGCGCGGTGTCACCATTTGGGACGAATGGGCCTCTTCGACAGGTGACCTCGGTCCGGTATACGGGGTGCAGTGGCGGTCATGGCCGACCCCTTCGGGTGAGCACATCGACCAGATCAGCGCGGCGTTGGAACTGTTGAAGTCCGATCCTGACTCGCGCCGGAACATCGTCTCGGCGTGGAACGTCGGCGAGATTCCGCGGATGGCGCTGCCGCCGTGCCACGCGTTCTTCCAGTTCTATGTGGCTGAAGGCCGGTTGAGCTGTCAGCTCTATCAGCGCAGCGCCGACCTGTTCCTGGGCGTGCCGTTCAACATCGCCAGCTATGCCCTGCTGACCCACATGATGGCGGCTCAGGCGGGCCTCGCCGTCGGTGAGTTCATCTGGACCGGGGGAGACTGCCACATCTACGACAACCACGTGAAGCAGGTCACCGAACAGCTGTCGCGCACACCCAGGCCCTACCCTGAACTTATTCTGGCGCAGCGAGATTCACTCTTCGACTACACCTACGAGGACATCGTCGTCAAGAACTACGATCCCCATCCGGCGATAAAAGCCCCGGTGGCGGTATGAGTACTGCTTGCAGGTCCGAATCATGAGTATGAGCCTCAGCCTGATCTGGGCGCAGTCCAGCTCGGGGGTCATCGGCCGGGACAACGCCATCCCGTGGCGCGTTCCCGAAGACTTGGCCCGCTTCAAGGAATTGACCATGGGACACACCGTGATCATGGGCAGGTTGACCTGGGAATCGTTGCCCGTGAAGTTCTCGCCGCTTCCGGGTCGCAGAAACATTGTCGTCACTCGGCAGGTGGGATACACCGCGCAGGGAGCAGAAGTCGTGCCGGCGATCGAGGCTGCGCCGCTCGACGACGCCTGGGTGATCGGCGGGTCGCAGATCTACGGTCTGGCGTTGCCGTTGGCGACGCGTTGCGAGGTCACCGAGGTCGATATCAACCTGCAGCGCGAGGATGACGACGCGCTGGCGCCGGTTCTCGACGAGGGCTGGGCCGGAACTGAAGGGCCTTGGCAGGAGAGTACGTCCGGGCTTCGCTACCGGTTCTACACCTACGTCAGGCCATGAACAGGCCATGAAGCTGTCCGCTGCTCAGGCGCGGCGGGTGGCGGTTGCGGCGCAGGGTTTCCACGAAGCCAAGCCGGCCGGGCATGTCACGCGCGCGCAGCTGAAACGTTTGGTGGCCCGGCTGCAGGTGCTGCAACTGGACTCGGTTTCGGTGGCGGTACGCGCGCACTACGCGCCGGTGTTCAGCCGGCTCGGTCCCTATGACCGCGACATTCTGGATCGGGCGGCGTGGAGTCACTCGACGCGCTCGCCGCGGGTGCTGGTCGAGTACTGGGCACATGAGGCCGCGCTGATGGCCGTCGACGACTGGCCGCTGATGCGCTGGCGAATGCGCGAGTACCGGCATGGGCGGTGGGGCACCGAGATCGTCAAGA
>JAGQTR010000407.1 GCA_020438915.1 Mycobacterium sp. | reverse complement strand
GATCGGGATGGGCGACATCATCTGGCTCGGAGACCGCGACGCCGTGCGGACCCCGATGCAGTGGACCCCAGACCGCAACGCCGGGTTCTCCACCGCGACACCGGGCCGGCTGTACCTGCCGCCGAACCAGGACGCGATCTACGGGTACCAGTCGGTCAACGTCGAAGCCCAGCGCGACACCTCGACGTCACTGCTGAACTGGACCCGCACCATGCTCGCGGTCCGCCGCCGCCACGACGCGTTCGCCCTCGGCACGTTCCGGGAGCTGGGCGGGTCGAACCCGTCGGTGTTGACCTACGTGCGTGAGTTGGAAGGCGACAGCGACCCCGAGACCGTGCTCTGCGTCAACAATCTGTCGCGGTTCCCCCAGCCCATCGAGCTGAACCTGCAGCAATGGAGTGGCTACGTACCGGTCGAGATGACCGGGTACGTGGAGTTCCCAGCCATCGGGCAGCTGCCCTATATGTTGACTTTGCCGGGTCACGGGTTCTACTGGTTCCTGCTCAGACCGGGCGACCCCGAGGCGGGAGCCCCGTCGTGAACCCGTCGGTGACACCGTCGGCGGCCTTGCCGTTCGGTGAGTGGATCAAGCACCAGCGCTGGTACGCCGGACGCGGCCGTGAACAGGTCTCGGCCCAACCCGCCTCCGTCATCGCCCTGCTTGATGACCTGGACCTGGTACTGCTCGACGTCGTCTACACCGACGGCTCCACCGAGCGCTACCAGGTGCTGCTGCGGTGGGGCAGCGCACCGATCGACGAGTACAGCGAGATCGCCACCATCGGGACCGCATCGGGTCCCGACGGCGAACGCATCGCCTACGACGCCCTCTATGACCCTGAGGCGGCCGGTCATCTGCTGACGCTGATCGACTCGTCGGCCACCCTCGCGGATCTGCGATTCGCCAGGGAACCCGGCGTCACGCTTCCACTGGACGCGGCCCCGCGGGTATCGGGGGCGGAGCAGAGCAACACCAGCGTCATCTTCGAGGAACATGCCGTCCTCAAGGTGTTCCGGCGGATCACCCCCGGCATCAACCCGGACATCGAACTCAACCGGGTGTTGGCTCGGGCCGGCAACCCGCACGTCGCCCGCTTGCTCGGGGACTACCAAACACATTGGGCGGGTAAGGGTTCGGAGCTCTGCGCGCTCGGCATGGTGACCGAGTTCGCGGCCAACAGCGCCGAGGGCTGGGACATGGCGACCGCAAGCACCCGTGACCTGTTCGCCGAAGGTGACCTGTACGCCGACGAAGTGGGCGGTGACTTCGCAGGCGAGTCCTTCCGGCTGGGTGAGGCCGTAGCCTCGGTGCACGCAACCCTTGCCGAGCAGCTGGGCACCTCGTCGGAGAATTTCGCCCTGGACACCGTGCTGGAGCGGTTGCAGACGGCGACGCAGGTGGTGCCCGAGTTGCGGCAGCACACCGCGCTGATCGAAGAGCGGTACCGCGAGCTCGCCGACGAGACGATCACCGTTCAGCGGGTGCACGGCGACCTGCACCTGGGTCAGGTGCTGCGTACTCCGGATCGCTGGCTGTTGATCGATTTCGAGGGTGAACCGGGTCAACCTCCCGAGGAACGCCGACGGCCGGATTCGCCGCTGCGCGACGTCGCCGGAGTGCTGCGCTCCTTCGAATACGCCGCCTACCAGCGGCTGGTGGGCCTGGCGGCCGAGCATGGTCGCGATCGGCAGGTGGCGGCGCGCGCCCGGGAGTGGGTCAAGCGCAACAGCACGTCGTTCTGCGACGGCTATGCCGCCGTCGCCGGGGCGGACCCACGGGATGCGGGTCAGATGCTGGCCGCCTACGAACTGGACAAGGCGGTATACGAGGCCGCGTACGAAGCCCGCTTCCGGCCATCGTGGTTACCGATCCCGATGAGATCGATCGAACGCCTCCTGAGCTGAGCCCGGCGCCACCCAGAAAGTTCCCTCAGCTTTCCGGGGCTTCCTGGAGCACGATGACGGCGCGGGGTTCGACCGTAAGGGTTGCGCCCGCGGCTACCGGCCTGGATCCCTCCATCACCGCACCGTCGACGGTATAGATCACCGGCTGCCATGCCGTGCCGAATTCCTTTGGTGGCAAAGTGAAGTCGATTGGTTCGTGGTGGGCGTTGAAGCACAGCACAAACGAGTCGTCGGTGACGCGTTGACCGCGCGGATCCAGGTCGGGGATGCCATGGCCGTTGAGATAGACCGAAATCGACTTGCCGAAGCCGGAGTCCCAGTCCTCGTCGCTCATCTCCGAGCCGTCGGGGGTGAACCACGAGATGTCCGGAAGGTGTATCGAGCCGCGCCGCCGCACCGGCAGTCCGTCGAAGAACCGCCGCCGACGGAACACCGGGTGCGCGGCGCGTAATTCCGCGACCGACCTGGTGAACTCGATCAACCCGCTATCGGCGTTGGCCCAGTCGATCCAGGTGATCTCGTTGTCCTGGCAGTAACCGTTGTTGTTGCCACCTTGAGTCCGGCCCAATTCGTCGCCGTGGCAGATCATCGGCA
>JAGQTR010000406.1 GCA_020438915.1 Mycobacterium sp. | reverse complement strand
TGAGGAGTCAGCTGTTCTGCACCGGTGGCGGCGGCTCCTGCGGCGCAAACGCCCATTTCTCGGGATTACCCGGCGAATACATCACCGGGAACAGTTGACCCATCGCCGGCCAGGCGTTCACATCGAGAGCCATCCGCGTGTACACCGTGTACTCGCTCACCGTCGGACCATTGATGATTCCGGTGATCGTGACGTACTGCTCGCCCTCGGCGTCAGGCCGCGGACTGACCCCGGTCACCACCATGGTGCCGGACACCCAATCGTTGCCGACCCCTCGCTTTCGCATGATCCACGGCGCCGCGAGAAGCGCGATCGCACCGACGAGCAGAAGGATGATCGCGAATTCGCCCACCCCGACATGGTAGGACGACACCTATGAGCACTTTGGTGGATGACGTAAAGCTGGCCATCGACCTGGCCCAGGAGACCGACTCGCTCACGATGCACCGGTTCGGCGCGGTCGATCTGCGCGTCCACACCAAACCCGACATGACGCCGGCGACCGACGCCGACCTGGACACCGAAACGATGCTGCGCGGCAGGCTTGCCGAGAGACGACCTCTGGATTCGGTGTTGGGCGAAGAGTTCGGCGGAACAGAACAATTCACCGGTCGTCAATGGGTGATCGACCCGATCGACGGGACCAAGAACTTCGTCCGCGGCGTGCCCGTATGGGCGACCCTGATCGCGCTGCTCGTCGACGGCGTGCCGGTCGTCGGCGTGGTGAGCGCACCCGCGCTGGGCCGACGGTGGTGGGCCGGCCAGGGCCAAGGCGCTTTCACCTCGTTTGGCGGCACCACCCGCCCAATCTCGGTTTCGGGGGTCAAAGATCTCGACTCGGCGAGCCTGTCGTTCTCCGATCTGACTACCGGTTGGGAGTCGAGACGGTCCAGGTTCTCCGAGCTCACCGACGCTGTTTGGCGGACGCGCGGCTACGGCGACTTCTGGTCGTACTGCCTGGTCGCCGAGGGTGCAGTCGATATCGCCGTGGAGCCGGAGGTCAAGCTGTGGGATCTGGCGCCGCTGGATGTCCTGGTGCGCGAGGCCGGCGGTCGGTTCACCAATCTGGCGGCCGAGCCGGGGCCGCACGGCGGCAGCGCGCTGGCCACGAACGGTTTGCTGCACGAGGCGGTGCTTGCCCGCCTCCGGGTGTGAAGTGCATTACAGATCCGCCAACCTTACTCAGCAGTCAGTTCACGTACCTTACTCTGGAGTCAGTTGCGCAATCGCGCTTCCCGACGACCAGACGAGGGCAGCTTCAATGACGAACATCCTGCCGTCCAAGCGGAACGGACACGAGAGCGCTGTCGGGCTCCAGAAGCACAAGCGCACAGCGATCGACATCGGAATGGCCCTGCTCACCCCGATCATGGGTCAGGAGTTCCTGGACAAGTACAACCTGCGCGACCCGCTCAACCGCGGAATCAAGTATGGCGTCAAGCACGGCTTCTCCGCCGCAGGCGCCGCGACGCGGCAGTTCAAGCGCGTCCAGGGCCTTGGCAAGCCGGCGACCCGACTGCGGGCCGCCGCCTCGGAACCGGGGTCCGACTATTTCGATCTGACCCCCGACGACGACCAGAAGATGATCGTCGAGACCGTCCGCGAGTTCTCCGAGGAGATCCTGCGACCGGCGGCCCACGACGCCGACGCCGAGGCGCGCTATCCGGGCGATCTGATCGCCAAGGCGGCCGAACTCGGGATCACCGCGATCAACGTCCCCGAGGATTTCGACGGTATCGCCGAGCACCGGGCCACCATCACCAACGCGCTGGTGGCCGAGGCCCTGGCCTACGGCGACATGGGCCTGGCGCTGCCGATCCTGGCCCCCGGCGGTGTCGCGGCGGCACTGACCCACTGGGGCAGCGCCGACCAGCAGGCCACCTACCTCAATGAGTTCGCCGGCGAGAACGTGCCACAGGCCTGCGTCGCCATCACCGAACCGCACGCGCTGTTCGACCCGACCGCTCTGAAGACCACGGCGGTGCGCACCCCCAGTGGATACCGCCTGGACGGAGTGAAGTCACTGGTCCCCGCGGCGGCCGACGCCGAGGTGTTCATCATCGCCGCACAGCTGAACGGCAAGCCGGCGTTGTTCATCGTCGAGTCCTCGGTGGCCGGACTCTCCGCCAAGGCCGACCCGAGCATGGGCATCCGCGCCGCGGCCCTCGGTCAGGTCGAGCTGAACAACGTGATCGTCCCGCTGTCTGCGCGTCTTGGCGAGGACGGCGCCACCGATCAGGACTACTCGGATGCCATCGCGCTGTCCCGGCTCGGCTGGGCGGCACTGGCGGTCGGCACGTCGCACGCCGTGCTCGACTACGCCATCCCCTACGTCAAGGAACGCGAGGCGTTCGGCGAGCCGATCGCCCGTCGGCAGTCCGTCGCGTTCATGTGCGCCAACATCGCCATCGAGCTCGACGGCCTGCGGTTGGTGACGTGGCGTGGCGCGGCCCGCGCCGAGCAGGGCCTGCCGTTCGCGCGCGAAGCGGCACTGGCCCGGAAGTTGGCTTCGGACAAGGGAATGCAGATCGGCCTCGACGGCGTGCAGCTGCTCGGTGGTCACGGCTACACCAAGGAACACCCGGTCGAGCGCTGGTACCGCGATCTGCGGGCAATCGGCGTCGCCGAGGGTGTCGTGGTGCTCTAGGAAGGTTTTGAACAATGGCAATCAATCTGGAACTGCCCAAGAAGATGCTGACGGTGGCCGAGAAGGGCCATCAGGGCGCGCTGAACATCGTCCGGCCGATCTCCCGCAAGTACGACCTGGCCGAGCACGCCTA
>JAGQTR010000405.1:256-4395 GCA_020438915.1 Mycobacterium sp. | reverse complement strand
ACCATCTTCGGATCGATCAGGATCATCCTGACCTCTTCGGGGGTGGCCCGCGCCAACAGTGACACCAGCATTGAGTTGACGAAGCTCGACTTTCCCGAACCGGTGGAGCCGGCGACCAGCAGGTGCGGCATCTTGGCCAGGTTCGCCGAGATGAAATCGCCCTCGATGTCCTTACCGAGCCCGATCACCAGCGGGTGGTGGTCGCGGCGCGTCGATGGCGCGGTGAGCACGTCAGCCAGTCGCACCATCTCGCGGTCGCTGTTGGGCACTTCGATACCGACGGCCGATTTGCCCGGAATCGGTGCCAGCATGCGCACGCTTTCGGTGGCCACGGCGTAGGCGATGTTCTTCTGCAGCGCGGTGATCTTCTCGACCTTGACGCCCGGGCCGAGTTCGACCTCGTAGCGGGTGACCGTCGGTCCCCGCGTGCACCCCGTCACCGCTGCATCGACCTTGAACTGGTCCAGGACCGATCCGATGACCTCGACCATTTTCTCGTTGGCGGCGCTGCGACGCTTGGGCGGGTCGCCGGCGACCATCAGGTCCAGCGACGGCAGTGTGTACGGCCCGTCCACCACCCGGTCCAGCTCGAGCGGCTGCGCTGCCCGCTTCTTCTTTCGCGAGCGAGCGGGCGGCTCGGGGATGGTCGGTGAATCGTCCTCGATCGGGTAGTTATCCAGCGGCGTACCGGCCGACGACGCATGCTGGCTGAGTTGAGCCGGCGCCGGCCACGACGGAGCTTCGCCGTGCGCTTCGTCGGCTACGTAGCCTTCTGGGTCGTCGCCGTACCCGTCGTCGTAGTACCCGTCGGAGAAGTCGCCCTCACCCTCCTCGCCGTAGGCATCCCCGTACTCATCGTCGTACTCGGCGCGCCACCGCGTGCTGAACATCGCCTGCACCGTCGCCGGCACTTCGCGGATCGTCGTCCCGGTCACCAACAGCAGCCCGAACAGCACGCCGAGGAACAACAGTGGCGCGGCGATCCACGCCGTCAGCCCGTCGGAGAGTGGACCGCCGATCGCGAACCCGAAGAAGCCGGCGGCATCCTGGCGGGCACCCGGATCCAGCGGTGAGCCTGACCACAGGTGCCACAGCCCCAACGCGGGCAGCACGATCATCGCGGTACCCAGGATCAACCGAGGTCGTGATTCCGGGTCGGGCTCGGAGCGCATGAGTGCGACGCCGAGGGCGGCCAACGCGATCGGAACCAGCACCACCGCCCCGCCGATCAGCACCCGCAGGAATGTGTCGATCCACGCGCCCACCGGTCGCGCGGCATCGAACCACGAACCGGCGGCGACGACGACGCCCAGGCCCAGCATCGCCAGCGCGACACCGTCGCGGCGGTGTCCGGGTTCGAGTTCACGGGCCCGGCCGACCGAACGGGCCGTGCTGCCCGCCCCCCGCGCCAGCATGAGCCAGCCTGCACGAACGCTCCGACCGACGGCGGTGCCGGCGACCGAGACCGCCGATGGGCCCCGGCGTGCGGGCTTGCGCCGCGGGCGGGCAGGCTTAGCCGGCCGCACCGTCCGCGCTGGCCGCGCCGACCGCGATTCACCCCGCGAACTGGTCTTTGACCTGGCTGTACGGGCAGAAGATCGAGCCGCGGTCTTACTAGCCATACCCGTCAGCCTAGTCGCAATCACCCCAACTACACCATCTGCCACACTAGTCACAGAATGGTGTCGATCCGTAATAGGGTAGACACCTGTCCAATTCAGTGCTCGAATCGAGGAGCCGTCACCAATGCCGATAGTCGTCGTCGCCACCATGACCGCCAAGCCCGAGTCCGTGGAAGCCGTCCGAAAAGCGTGCACGGACGCGATCGAAGAGGTGCACGGCGAGCCGGGATGTGAGTTGTACTCGCTACACGAGGCCGACCGAACCTTCGTTTTCGTCGAACAGTGGGCCGATGCCGACGCACTGCAGGCCCACAGTCGGGCTCCGTCGGTGGCGACTCTCTTCGGCGCCATCGGCGAGCACCTCGACGGCGCACCCGACGTCAAGATGCTGCAACCGGTGGTGGCGGGAGATCCTGCCAAGGGTCAGCTGCGGCCGTAGCCAGGCAGCCATGGGTGAGCTCACCGGCAAGGTCGCATTCATCACAGGTGCGGCAAGGGGGCAGGGCCGCGCACACGCGGTCAAGCTGGCATCCGAGGGCGCCGACATCATCGCCCTGGATCTCTGCGATCAGATCGAGTCAGTGCCCTACCCGCTGGCCACCCCGGAAGACTTGGCCGCCACCGTCAAGCTCGTCGAGGACACCGGCGCGCGCATCGTTGCCAGCCGGGCCGACGTCCGGGACCGCGCCGCGGTGAAGACCGCCCTTCGGCAAGGAACCGAGCAGCTCGGGAACCGACTCGACATCGTGGTCGCCAACGCGGGCATCGCGCCGATGGCGGCCGCCGATGCGTGGCAGGACGTCATCGACGTCAACCTCACCGGCGTCTACAACACCGTCGACGTCGCGATGAAGCCGATGATCAAGTTCGGCAACGGCGGCTCGATCGTGCTGATCAGCTCGGTCGCGGGCCTGGTGGGACTGGGAGCGCCGATCGCCGGCGCGGTCGGCTACACGGCCGCCAAGCACGGCATGGTCGGGATCATGCGGGCATACGCCAATTTCCTTGCCCAGTACAGCATTCGGGTCAACTCGGTGCACCCCGCAGGTGTGAACACCCCGATGATCGACAACGACTTCACCCGATCCTGGCTGGACGGGATGGCGCAGGGCGAGGGAGGTCCCGACATGGGCAACGCCCTACCGGTTCAGGCTTTGGAACCCGAGGACATCGCCAACGCGGTGTTCTGGTTGGCGTCAGACGCCGCGCGCTATGTCACCGGCACCGCACTGCCCGTGGATGCCGGGTATGTGAACAAGCGCTAGATCTCGATGACCGTCGGCACGATCATCGGTTGCCTGCGGTAGGTCTCGCCTACCCATTTACCGACCGCGCGACGCACCGCCTGCGCGATACGCGACGGGTCGGTGATGTTCTGGGAGGCAAGGTTTCCCAGTTCGGCCTCGACCTTGCGAACCGCGGGTTCCAGCGCTTTGGCATCCTCGGAGAAGCCTCTCGAATGCAGATGCGCCGGAGCGGCCGGCTTGCCGGTACCGCGACGCACGACGACGGTCACGGCAATGAAACCCGAGGACAGGATCAGCCTTTCGCCCAGGGTGGCGTCTCCGACGTCGCCGGTGATGAGCCCGTCGACGAACATCTTGCCGACGGGCACGCCGCCGGCAATGCTGGCCCGACCCGACACCAGATCCACACTCACGCCGTTCTCGGCCAGCACGATGTTCTCCTCCGGGACTCCGCTGCGGACGGCCAACGCGGCGTTGGCGCGCAGCATCCGCCATGTTCCGTGCACCGGCATCACGTTGCGCGGCCGTACGCCGTTGTAGAGAAACAACAGCTCCCCGGAGTAGGCGTGGCCCGAAACATGTACGCGCGCCTGCTGATTGGTGACCACGCGAGTTCCGATCTTGGCCAGCGCGTCCACCACGCCGTACACGGCTTCTTCGTTGCCCGGGATCAGCGAGGAAGACAGGATGATGAGATCGCCTGCGGTCAGCGTGATGCTGCGGTGCTCGCCGCGCGACATCCGCGACAGCGCCGCCATCGGTTCGCCCTGAGTGCCGGTGGTGATGAGCACCACCCGATCGGCCGGCATCATCTCCGCGGCGGCGATGTCGAGGACGTCTTCGTCGGCGACGTGCAGATAGCCGAGGTCGCGGGCGATCCCCATGTTGCGCACCATCGACCGTCCGACGAAGGCCACCCGCCGCCCCAGCGCCACCGAGGCGTCGATGATCTGTTGGACGCGGTCGACATTGGATGCGAAGCAGGCCACGATGACCCGTCCCTGGGCCCCACGGATCAAACGGTGTAACGCCGGGCCGACCTCGCTCTCCGATGGCCCGACGCCCGGGATCTCCGAGTTCGTCGAATCGCACAGGAAAAGGTCCACTCCGGCGTCGCCGAGGCGCGACATTCCCGGCAGGTCAGTGGGTCTGCCGTCCGGCGGTAGCTGGTCGAGCTTGATGTCACCGGTGTGCAGCACCGTTCCCGCGCCGGTATGGATACCGATTGCCAGGCATCCGGGGATGGAGTGATTGACCGCGAAGTACTGGC
>JAGQTR010000405.1:0-129 GCA_020438915.1 Mycobacterium sp. | reverse complement strand
GCAACTTGAGCAGAAACGGGATCGCCCCGATGTGGTCTTCGTGCCCATGGGTCACCACGACCGCGTCCACATCTTCGAGACGGTGCTCGATGTGCCGCAGATCTGGCAGGATCAGGTCGACGCCGGGCT
>JAGQTR010000404.1 GCA_020438915.1 Mycobacterium sp. | reverse complement strand
GGGTGGGAGCGCGGTGAAGCCGTAGAGGTCGTAGCCGTAGAACTTCTTGCTCATCGACTTCTGCGGTGTCGGTGTGCGGTGCCCCCAGGCAGCGTCGGGGTCGGCTCTGCGGTGCGCTGACTTCAGTCCGTTGGCCCATGTGTCGACACCGGTGCCGTCGATCGCCCAGTCGCCGCTCGGGGTCGGCCCGGCGGCGACGGACGCGTCGATGAGCCGGTCGCAGATGCTCTGGAGGTATTCGTCGCCGTCACGCTGGACCTTCTTCGCGAGCGCGCAGGTGATGCGCGAGAAGTGAAAGTAGGTGAGGACGCGACGGAACGCTCCGGCAGGGTCGGTGCGCCGCCGGTGCCGCACACCGAGCCGGTCCTGTTGCGTTCGGGAAATGTCGCGGGTGAGGGCGTGGTGAACTCGCCGCAGGTGCAGGTTGCGGCCGTGGCCCGCGGCGAGGAGCACGCCGATGAGGAATGTGCGGACGCTGATGTCCCGGGGCCGGCCGACTGAACGGCCGGTGACCGGGCCTCGTGGCCGCAGCAGGTCCTCGAGCTCGCTGACGAGCCCGGAGCGGTCGACGACGGCTTCGGCCCTGCGCACCTCGACCGCGGGGATCATGCCGTGCCTCGCAACGCTCGGGCGGTGGCGTCGGGGCCGGGTGAGTCGACGTGGGTGAGGAGCGTTTCGATCTTGCGGAGTGATTTGGTGCTGAGGGCGTCGGCGAGGACCTTGATCGGGGTGCCACGTCGGAGGTGATCGAGGATCCAGGTGTCGCGGCAGCGTCCGATGTTGAGGTGCGGGGTGCCGTCGGGGACGGTGAACCGGCTTATGTACTCGGCGATGTTGCGTCGTTTCCCGTCACGCCCGCTGAGCAGGTAGCCGGTTTCGGTGCTTGTGGAGAGGCCGAGGCGGATGACGTCGAGGTGGCTGTTGAGCACCCACAGCGAACGCCCGTCGACGAGCACTTCGATGCCGCCGTCGCCGTGGTCGATGACGCCGTCGCGTCGGGTCTGGCGGATCGCTGAGGCGTTGAGCCCGGCGCCTCGGGCGAGCCCGTAGAGCAGGCAGCCGGTGGATCGGTACACCGGGCTGCGCTGACCGGTCACCGCCCGACGCAGCGCAAGATCTTCGGCGTCGTCGTACGGGTTCGGGCCGTTGCCCCTCCCGACTTTCGGGCCAGAAGACGGTGTCGACGGCAGGAGTGCTCGGAGATGGGAGCGATGGGTGGCAACCGACCGCGGCGACGTCCCGGTTGCGAGCTTGGCGCGCGCCCATTCCTCGACCATGGTCTCCGTGAACACCGCCGACCGATCAAGAGCGACGCCTTGGTCGATCGCCCACAACACGAGCTTCGCGGCGGGCAGCATCAGGTGCTGAGCGCGATCCGGTGTCGGCGGTGCTGCTGCGATGACGGTCTCGACTACCAGGGGACGGACGGCTGTCCATGCAACCGAGTCGATGCTCGATGGCCTGTACGAGGCGATCCGCTGAGCAACGTCGTCGGCGAGGGCCACCGGTTCGGGCGCGCGCCGCGCGAGGCGTGCCGCTCGCCTTGCTGCTGTCGGGCTGGTCCTTCGACCGGTCATCGCAGCTCTCCATCCTCGAGAACCGCGCGGACCGTGCCATCACCATCCAACGCGTCAGCGCTTTGAGGAGAAGCCACCAGCACCGGTGGCAGCACCCCGGGTGCGGGGGTGGCCTCCCCGTCAGGAGCGCTGCAAGCGGGGCGGCGGTGACGCCGACGAACCCGGTTCACGGCTCGGACGGTGCTCGGCGACACACACCGGGCAATCGCCGCGAGCGATGCGCCCGCAAGACTTCACCACGCAGCAGGCTGACTCATGCGACACGCCGGCCAAAGCGAGCGAACAGACCGGTCTCGTCTCATGATGAAGGGAGTGTCTTACCGCTTTCAGGAACCCGATGGCACACGACCATCGGGACACCTGGCATATCGATCCTGGCGATGCCCTCGACCTGCTGCTGCCGCTCATGCATTGGCGTCTGGGTGAATCCGACGTGCTTCCTCACCGGCGAAGCCGAGAGTGGCCGTCTACACGGGTCCCACGCCGGGTCTCGCTTGCTGGTGACGACCGATCCATTGATGGTCAGCTCGGGCCGACACCCCGACGGTCATTGAGTTCGCATGTTCCTCGGCGGCGCTGGCTGTGGTGCTTGGCCCCATCCGCTCATCTGGCTGAAGCAGATCACACGGTGTCCGGTTGCTCGGCGGTTGCCCGCTGCATGGCCCGGAAGAACCGGCGGTTGCGCGCATGGTGACCAGCGGCACCATGACCATTGGTTACGGACTGCACCCATGCCGCAGGCGTACTGTGGAGAGGGGTTCAGAGGGAGCACAGAGGTCGGATGGCGTCAGCGAAGAACAATGAAGTTGTGCCAGCGCGCCGGTCTGGCTGTGCTGCGGAAGGAAGCCTGATCATGGAGACCGGCCGGGCGGACGATACCGAACGGCTCGTGAAGTCCGTCGAACGTGTCCGTGGTCACGGCGAGGTGTTCACGCCAGCGTGGCTGGTCGAAGGCATGCTCGATCTGGTGAAGGGCGAGTCGGAGCGGATCGACTCCCGGTTCTTGGAGCCGGCGTGCGGATCAGGGAACTTCCTGATCCCAGTGCTTCGCCGCAAGCTCGCAACAGTGCAGACCCGCTACGCCACGAGCAGCTTCGAGCGGCGGCACCAAGGGCTCCTCGGGCTCATGTGTGTCTACGGCATCGAGCTGCTCGCCGACAACGCGAACGAATGCAGAAACCGTCTTGTCGGCACGTTCGACGAGTTCGTTGCGACCGACTGTGAGAACGAACACGATCGGTGGCATCGAGCAGCGGAAGCGGTCGTGAACGCCAACATCGTCCAAGGCGATGCGCTGGCCATGACGACCGTTCCTGGGTCGCCGATCACTTTCCCGGAGTGGGGCTACCTGGGCAAGGGCCGGTACCAGCGTCGGGACTTCCGGTTCGAAACGCTGGCGCGAATGTCGTCGTTCGGCTCCGACACCTTGTTCGGAGACCTCGACACGCACGACATCTTCTCTCCCATCGAGACGTACCCACCGATGACGGTTGCGGAGATCGCACGGTGACCGGGACGACAGCGGCAGCTCGCTTGGCTCTGGATTTCGCCGGACGGAACCCGGACGTGTTGTCGTGCATCGCCAACCTGTCCAACGATGAGGTGGCGACCCCGCCCGAGTTCGCCAACCAGATGCTCGACACCTTGGAGATCGCGTGGGCGGCCGACCACTCCGGGGAGAGCATCTGGGCAAACCCGAACGTCAAGTTCCTCGATCCGTTCACCAAGTCAGGCGTGTTCCTCCGCGAGATCACCAAGCGGCTGGTCGACGGGCTCGCCGACACGATCCCGGACCTCGCCGAGCGTGTCGATCACATCCTCACCACACAGGTGTACGGAATCGCGATCACCGAGCTCACGAGTCTGATCGCACGCCGCAGCGTGTACTGCTCGAAGCTGGCGAACGGCAAGCACTCGATCGCCAGCTCGTTCGACGGCCCCGACGGCAACATCTGGTTCGAACGAATCGAGCACACCTGGGTTGGCGGCACCAAGGTGCTCACCGCCGACTCCGAAGGCAACCAGGTTGAGAAGGTCAAGGGTGGCAAGTGCAAGTACTGCGGATCCCCACAGGCGACCTTGGATCGTGAGGGCGGCCTGGAGTCACACGCCTACGCGTTCATCCACACCACCGACATCAAGGCTCGGGTCGCTGAGCTATTCGGAGACGACATGCAGTTCGACGTGATCATTGGGAACCCGCCGTACCAACTCCAAGCAGACGGTGGCAACCGCGACATCCCGATCTACCAGCATTTCGTTGAGCAGGCTAAGCACCTAGATCCGCGTTACCTGGCCATGGTCATTCCTGCACGCTGGATGGCCGGTGGCCTCGGCTTGACCGACTTCAGGCGGACGATGTTGGCCGATCGCCGAATTCGTGAACTAGTGGATTACCCAAACGCGGCTGAAGTTTTCCCGTCTGTGGGTATAAACGGCGGCGTCTGCTACTTCCTGTGGGATGCGTCCTACGACGGCCGCTGCGCCATGACGATGGTTCGCGGGGAGGAGGTCGTTGGGCCGGTGGATCGCGCGCTGGACGAATTCGATGTCCTGGTCAGAGACAGTCGTGCCCTCGAGATCCTGCGCAAAGTCCTGCAACATGGCGAACCGTCGGTCAACACGATCCTGGCCCGTGACAAAGAATTCGGGTGGACCTCCAACTTCGACGGCTTCCACCGCGTGGAGCAACCTGGTGACGTCCCCATCTACTACATCAAATCGATGAAGCGTGGGCAGGGATTCATTGGACGCGACCGGGTCACCAAGAGCCAACAACTTGTCGACACATGGAAACTACTCGTTCCCAAGGTTGGGTCGGGTCGCGAACGAGAGAAGTCGGGCGTGGATATGGTTCTTGGCCCCTCGCAAATCGCGCCATCACCTTCCGTGTGCACGCAGTCATTTCTTTTCTTCTATCTGGCCAGCGAGGAAGAAGTTGAGAGCGTGAGGTCCTACTACACCACCCGATTCTTCAGGTTTCTTGTTTCTCTGCGGAAGATCAGCCAGGACGCCACGCACTCAACTTACCGATGGGTACCGATGCAGACATGGGATCGCATCTGGACTGACAAAGACCTGTACGCCAAGTACGGGTTGACCGACCAAGAGATTGCCCTCATAGAGACCTCAATTCGGCCCATGGATCCGCCCGATGAGTAGGCCCATCGACGATCTGCTTCCCGAGAAGCTGGATGCTCGGCTGCGGATCTACGCGTACTCGATTGAGGATGAGGCGCACGCCGGACAGTTGAAGATCGGGCAGACGACGCAGGGTGTGAAGAAGCGGGTCGCTCAGCAGTTGCAGACTCCGCAGATTTCGAACTACGTGATCCACGTGGACGAGCTGGCAGAACGCTCGGACGGGTCGACGTTTACCGACCACGATGTGCGCGCCCGGCTGCGGGCGAAGGGTTACGAGAAGGTCGATTTGGAGTGGGTGCGGTGCACACCGGCGGATGTGCTGACCGCGATCACCGAACTGCGCATAGGTCAGGCCCTGTCAGGCACCCATCACGAGACCTTTCCGATGCGCCCCGAACAGGCCCGTGCGGTGGCCGCGACGCATGATTACTTCCATTCGATTTGGAAAGAGGACATGCACGCGGTTCCCCGGTTTCTGTGGAACGCGAAGATGCGCTTCGGGAAGACGTTCGCCGCCTACCAGTTGGCGAAGAAGCTGGGGGCTCGCAAGGTCTTGATCGTGACGTTTAAGCCAGCGGTGGAAGACGCCTGGCAGCACGACTTGGAGTCCCACGCAGATTTCGACGGGTGGCAGTACCTGTCCCGGGCGACCGGCGATCCGACCACCGCGGACACGACCAGGCCCTTGGTGTATTTCGGGTCGTTCCAGGATCTGCTGGGCAGGGACAAGGCTGGCAACATCAAGGCCAAGAACACGTGGCTGCACGAGACCAACTGGGATCTGGTGGTGTTCGACGAGTACCACTTCGGCG
>JAGQTR010000403.1 GCA_020438915.1 Mycobacterium sp. | reverse complement strand
GGTAGGAGCGGGTCGGATTCCCCGGGAATTTCTTGTCCGTCACGTTCGGGTCGTCCTCCAGTGCACCTTCGGGATCCACGATGTAAATGCGGCACCGGCCCTCACCGACAGCCAGCTCAGCTCCCCAAGCGGCAGCATCCAACGTTCGGGTCACGTATACGTGGTTGGAAAGACGTCCGGAGTCGTAGTTCGACTGGCGCCCCGGAACCAGTAGGTCGCCTACTGCGAGGTCGGCCTTCGTGCCGTGGAGCAGCGCACCCGATTCGTGTTCTTCGAAAGGTACCGGCGTTCTCGTCACATATTCTCCGTCCGTCGTCATTACACGGCCAGAAGATTGTGCGGTAGGTGTGGGGTCTTGCCGCAAGCCCCCTAACCTGCCATATCATGAGAATGGGACGAATGCCTCAGCGCAGCAAGGCTTCCGGTTGAGTCTGACGAGCAACTCGGAAAACCGTTGTGCGAGAACATCGCACAGAGGTAGGCATCGCGGCCACTCCCAGCCGGTGCGGCGACCATCTCAGTTGGTCAGATGTGGCATACCGTGCTGCCGCCCGCATGTTTGGCTTGATACATCGCGGCGTCAGCGCGCGCGGTGGTTTCTGTCACGGACTCACCTGGGACGGCAAGAGTGGCGCCGATACTCAGCGTCGCGTGGAAGGTGTTGCCGCAGTGGTGGATAGGCGCGGCAGTGCGCGCCTGGATTTTCTCAGCGATCTGCACCGCCTCGGCGAGGCTGTGCAGGCCCGGCAGCAGCACCAGCATCTCGTCACCGCCGGTGCGCCCAACTGTGTCGCCGTGGCGCACGCACTGGCTCACGCGGTCTGCCACGGTCCACAGCACGGCATCGCCGACGCTGTGTCCATAGGTGTCGTTGATGGCCTTGAAACGATCGATGTCGCAAAACAGCACACCCAGCTCTGCTCCAGGAACTCGCGAGCAGGTGATGGCCGCCTCCAGACGGGCCAATGCTTCTGCCCTGTTCACCAGTCCGGTGAGCGTGTCGTAGCGTGCCAGACGTCGTAGCTGCCGTTCCGCCTCGACCTGGTCGTCAACGATGCGGATCGACCCGGTCGTCCCGTCGACGTTACCTTCGGCATCGATGTAGGGTTTCGCGCGACCCTCGACCCAGTGGTAACCACCCTCGGCGTTCCTGAGCCGGAACCGTACGACGGCCGAGCTGCCCGACTTCAGTTCCTCCTGCCCGGCGATCACAGTGTCAATATCGTCGGGATGGACCCGTTGGCTGAAGTCGGAGCCGATCCACTTCTCGGGCGGATCTCCGAATGCCGCCTGCACCGACTGGGAGATCCACACCACCCGCACTCCGCGGGTGTGGATGACGACATCGACTGCATTCTCGGCCAGAATGCGGTACCGCTCCTCGGCCTCGGCACGTTCTCTGCTGATAACCTCCGCCGCAATCAACAGTCCCTGTTCACGCTGGCTGAGATAGAACACCAACACTCCCGCAACGCCGACGCCCGCCGCCACCGCGACGGCAATGGCCGATTCTTCGTGGAGGCCAACCCACACCAGGGTCGACCGCAACAGCGCAATCAGCACCGGAAGTCCGGCGAACAGGCCGATCATCCTTATGAGTGACTTTGAGTCGGGTCGGCCGATCAGCCAGGCGATCGGATAGCGGTTCGGATGTGTCATCAGGGAACCGGCGACGATCAACAGCACGGATGCACCGGTCAGGATTGACGTTCCAGTTGCCCCGGAAACGGTTACAAAATGGTGGGCGCCAAACAGGTAGGCCGCCATATCGACCGCCATGGTCGCTGCGACGACGAGCAGGCACGTCGCCCACACCGCACGCGCCCACCGAGGTTCAAGGTTGGCAAGGGCAGCAGCGACTGACAACAGCAGAGCTGTCACCAACGTCTGTGGGGATGGACGCCCGGGCCAATGGGTGTACACGGCCTCGATCGCTGTCGGAAACCACATTTGATCCACACCAAAGGACCTGCCAGTGACGTACTCAACGAGCATCACTACGGCCAGGACGCCCACGAGTGCGGCCAATAGGAGGCCAAGCCACACCAGCCGGTTCGACGACAGGCCCGACTGCNNNNGCGACCGCGATCGCAGCCAGAAGGACCGCGGTCCAAGGTGCCACCGGCGGCCAGGAAACGCTGACCCGTGTCAGCACGTCAACACCGGTCGCCCAACCCGTCCAGGCCGCCGCGGTCACTCCGAAGGCCAGCACGATCGCCACGCGACCCCACCAGACCAGCACCGATTCCCACCGCGCAGCGTGGTTCGGCATCGTCGTGAACACCTCAATCCCTTCCAAGTTCTGCGACAAACGTACTGCGACGCCGCGTGCCGAATCGTTGTTTTCGATCGGCGTTCCATGCGGATCGTTTGAAGATCTGAATCTGGATCGGATAGGTCTCGACCATCGATGAACTCGACCCTAGAAAACGTAGACGGGATCAGCGCAGGCAATCGCCCGCGCTACCAAGGGCAGCGCCCACAGCCCCAATAATTTTGCTATTCAACGAATCTCATTCGCTGCCCCTGCTTGTCGCACCCTAGACAGGCTGATTCGTTCTCCGCATCCACGCCGCATCCGTTCGGTGGATTTGATCCCAATGGCCGGCGACCTCGATAGGCTGTTCGGTACCACGCTGGAAGGACTTTGAGATGAAGGCTCGATCGACGACCCTGGCTGCGCTACTACTTGCGGGCGGCGTCTCGCTCGCAGTTACCGCGGTACCCACCGCACTCGCCCAACCGCGGTGCACCGAAACCGAACAAGGTGGTGGAAACGAGGGCGGCACCAATACGATGTGCGAGTCGCCCGGTGACGCTGAACTCAACGCGCGGCCAAGCCAGCTGACACGAGGAGCCATGGGTGGCATGGCCGGCTTCGGCATGGGTATGCCATGACCATGTGAACAGCGTTGCGCAATTCGGCGGTTTCGCTATCCGGTCTTGCGGTGCCGCCCTACGGATTCAAGAACACGAGCGCTCGGCTCTGCGCTCCACTCCGGATCACCGGCTTGTTTGGCGGCCGTGTACGCCTGCGCCGGGGTCGGGTACGCCAGCCGGCGCGGCAAGGTTTTTTTGCACGGCCTGCACGTGAACGTCTCACTGCGGAGAGCCCACGGCATCACCCTGTGACCGCAAAACCCGCACCGCACAACGGAGCTCCGGATGCGCCGAGCAAGCAATAACGAACCGAGAACCAGGGACACGACAAGCCCGGCCACCACTAAATAATCTTCAACCACGGCCGCAGACGCTAGCGCCTGCACTGTCCGCGGCCGGGATAACGGGCCGACGCCGCGATAACAACAACGTCTCAATCTGACACGGCGGCCATACCAACTCCCACCCGCATCGCGCACCGATTGTGGCCGCACACCTGCCCGCCGCACAGCACACCACCGCGGCCAGCCCACCGATTACGACGGCGACACAGCAGAGCGTACCTACGAATTGCGTTGCCACATAGGGTCACCCGCGAAAGCAAGTTCCTGAGAACCTATGCCTCCGCCTTGTGATGCTAGTCACGGGCGGGGGCAGAGCTTTATCTTGCAACCGTGAAACGTTTCGCCGCCGCACTGTCGGCCACCCTCGCACTGACCGCATCTGCGCTGGTACCGGTCAGCGCGAGCGCGAAACCACCCGAAAGCACCGCGGTGGTACTCCGAGTCGTCGACGGTGACACCATCGACATCCACGATGATGTCCGCGGTCGCCTGCGCATCCGCGTGCTCGGCATCGACACACCGGAAACCAAGAAGCCCGGCTACACGGTCGGCTGCTGGGGGCCACAGGCCACCCAGTTCGCCGTGGACAATCTGCTCGGACAGCGAGTCGCGTTCGTCACCGATCCCACACAGGACAGGACTGACCACTACGGCCGGACGCTGGCCTACCTGGNNCAAAGACGACGGCTGGGACTATTCCGTCGAGGCTGCGCGTGCGGGCACCGCTCACGCCTACATCTACGACAACAGACCAGTGCAGAAGTACGCCGAGATCGCCGCCGCGGAGCACGAGGCCAAGGCTGCAGGCCGTGGCCTCTGGGGGCCACCATGCTTTGGTGACACACGGTCAACTGCCATCGACGCACCGTCCCCATCGGCTGCACCTACTGCGCCGCCGCCGTCCAGCGATGCACCGGGACCTGACCGCTACGAACCGCCACCGACGTCGAGCGTCTACTACGACAACTGCACCCAAGCGCGCGCGGCCGGGGCGACACCAATTCTGGTCGGTCAACCGGGCTACCGGCCGGGGCTGGATGGCGACGGCGACGGCGTCGCCTGCGAATCGTGATCGACCGCCGATCAATCGGCTACCCAGCCAGAATCCTCTGGGTGGCCCTGCTCGGCTGGGCGTGCGGCATCCTGTGGCTTTCATCGCTCACGCCGCAGCAGTTGCCGGATGCGGCGTTCCTCGTGTCGGACAAGATCAACCATTTCATCGCTTTCGCCATCGGCGGGCTACTCGCGGCCAGCGCGCTTCGTTTGTCGCGTCCACAGGCAGCAGTCGCCGGCCAAATCGTGATTGCGGTCGTCATGATCGCCGCGTTCGGCGCCCTCGATGAAACGCTGCAGACACTGACTCCAGGCCGAGCGGGCCGCGACATCTATGACTGGATTGCCGATTCCCTCGGGGCCCTCGTCGGCGCACTATCAAGCCTGCCGATGCATCACCGCCTCGAACGCCGCTCCTCCGAACGAGCTCGCCGACCGCACACCGGGCAGTGACCCCGGCGACCGGTGGCCACAGTCCGCCGTGACGCATCCGTGTCAAAGTAGTGATCTATCTTTTAGGTCCCTATCAGGTCCCTCTCAGCTTCAGATCGTAGTTTCATAACCAGCGACAAAGAGACCCCCCGATAAGCTCGGCCCGCCACCAACCCCCCCACGGTGGCGGGCCGAGATCGTGTTTGCTGGTCTGGAAAGCTCGCGACAACCCTGCCTCACCCGCTAATGTTCGCGGTACGCCAGAACAGGTTCAGACGACCTAGGGGTGGACATGATTCGCGAGATCGGCGTGGCCACAGCCATCGGCGTTGCGGCTTTGGCCGCGACCCCCGCTGCGGTAGCCGAGCCTGGTCCGATGTACCCCGACGACCCCGGTCGCTACGACACCGACGTGCCCGGAATGATCTACGACGCCCATCTCACCGCGCCCTGCACCAACATGGAACGCTTCACGTTCGGCCGCGGTCCCGGCGGCGAGGCACTGCAATGCCGGTGGATTCCCAACCAGTGGCCACCGGTGTACACCGGTTTCTGGCAGGCGGCCTACGAGCTGCACGGTGTCCGGGACATCGGAAGCCCGTGTTCCCAGCCGCAGGGCGCCGCGCAGGCCCCTGATGGCCGTCCGCTGCTGTGCCTTGGAGCTCAGGGCTGGCAGCCCGGCATCCTCACCAGCGCAGGCTTCACACCGATCTAACCCTCTGAGACCCGTAACGTATTTCGCGGCTCGGTGCCGAAGGCCCTTTTGTATTCGCTGCTGAACCGGCCCGCGTGACCGAAGCCGCACCGGCTGGCGATGGCGGTGACGGTGTCGTACCGCGGATCGGCCGCCATCAACTCGCGATGGGCTCGTTCCAGCCGGAATTGCCGCAGGTACTCCAGCGGAGTGGTGTCCAAATGCTCGCGAAACGCGTACTGAATGGCCCTGGGCGTCACACCGCTGGCAGAGGCGATGTCGCGAATACTGATGCCGTACTGGCTGTTGGCATGGATGAAGTCCAGAGCCTGCGCCAACATGCGCGGTCGCTTCGTGGCGGTCGTTCTGGTAACTGGCTGCATCGCCCACAGGGGTTCCCTGCCTTCGCGCACAGCGAAACCATCAAGTGATCCACGCCACTGCCTGACACCATCGTCCTATGACCGATCGCATCGAGGTATCGCGCACGATCCCCGCCTCCGCCGCCGAAATCTTTGCCGTCCTGTCTGACCCGTGGGGACATGTGGCCATCGATGCGACCGGCATGCTTCAGGATGCCGAGGGCGACCCCGTGCGCGCCGTGGGCGACACCTTCGTCGTCCACATGGATCGCGAAGCGCTCAACGACTTCCCGCTCGGTCGCTACGACGTCACGGTGCAGATCAACCAGTTCGAAGAGAACCAGTTGATCGCGTGGACGATTCTGGGCCAAATCAGACCCCAGATCGGGCACACCTACGGCTACCGTTTGGCCCCAGCCGAAGACGGCACCCTGGTGACCTCGTTCTACGACTGGTCCGACATCGACCAACACTGGCGCGAGGCCGACATCTTCCCCGTCGTGTCCGAGGGGGCCCTGCGCGCCACCCTGGGGATTCTCGACCGCACCGTCCGACACGGCTACCCGCGCGGAGCTTCGTCGACCCTAGACATCCCAGGGCTGCAAGTT
>JAGQTR010000402.1 GCA_020438915.1 Mycobacterium sp. | reverse complement strand
GGTGAGAGCGGTTCCGGCAAGACCACCCTACTCAACGTCATCGGCGGTATCGAGGCAGCCGATAGTGGAACGATCTGCGTTGCCGGACAGGATATCTCGGGACGCCGACCGCGTGCGCTCGGCAAGTTTCGCCGCGACCACGTCGGCTTCGTTTTCCAATTCTTCAACCTGATCCCGACGTTGACCGCGAAGGAAAATGTGGAAGTGCTCGTCGAGTTGACCGGGCGCGGCGACCGGCGCAGCGCATCCGACTTGCTCAGTGCGGTCGGGCTTACCGACCGCACCGACAACTTTCCAGCGCAGTTGTCGGGCGGTCAGCAGCAACGGGTCGCCATCGCGCGCGCACTCATCACCGATCCGGATCTCCTGCTGGCCGACGAGCCGATGGGAGCTCTCGACGTCGCTACCGGGAAGCGGGTGCTGGAACTTCTGCAAGAAACCAACCGCTCCGGTCTCGGGGTGATCATGGTGACGCACAACAGGACAGCCGCCGATATCGCCGATCGCATCATCGTGATGCGCGATGGCGCGATCGTGGAAGACCGGCGGAACGCAGTCCCCGCCGACGCGGCCTCGGTGCACTGGTGACCGACGTGCCCGGCGCGCGAAAGCGCAAGACCGCCAGGCTAAACCGGATAATGCTGCGCAAGATCGTCCGCGATCTACGCCGCCGCCCTGCGCAATCTGCGGCCATCGCAGTGATCGTGATGCTCGGAGTGTTGCTCTTCATAGCCAGCTACGATTCTTTCCGCAACCTGACCGATTCCTATAACCGCACATACGACCGTCTCGATTTCGCCGACCTGTCCGCGCCGGGCGGCGACCCGGACATGCTGGCGACCGCGGTCCGCGATGCGACCGGCGTGGAACACGTGTCCACCCGCACGGTGGGCGACCAACCGCTGAACATCGACGGCACCAAGCTGATCGGACGGGTGGTCGGCCTGACCGACGCGGTCAACAGCGTCGACATCATCTCCGGCCGCGCCCCCGATTCCGGCGCGGCCGCAGAGGTGGCGATGGAGAAACACGCCGCCGAGGCCTTCGACCTGAACCCCGGCGATCATGTCGAAGTCTACGACGGCTCCGGCTGGCGAACCGTGGTGATGACCGGAGTGGCGCTGTCGCCGGAGTACCTGTGGCCGGCCCGCAGCCGTCAGGACATCCTGCCCGATTCGCGTTCCTTCGCGGTCCTCTTCGCGCCACCGGGGCTTGCGGCGGAACTGGTCGGACAGCCCGAACCCAATCAACTGCTGGTGCGAATGGCATCCGCGGCAACGCAGGCCGATCGGGACCGAGTAGTCAGTCTGCTCAGGTCGCACGGCGCACTGGACGTTCAGACCCGCGAGGAACAGCCCTCCAACGCTGCCCTGCACGAGGACTTGAACGGTTTCTCCGAACTCGCGGTCAGCTTCCCGGCGCTCTTCCTGACCGCCGCCGCGATCGCCGAGTACGTGGTGGTCACCAGGGTCGTCCACGCGGAGCGCCGCATCATGGGCGCAATGCTCGCGATGGGAGCCCGGCCGGCGACCGTCGTGCGGCACTATCTGGGGTACGGCGCCGCGGTGACAACCGTCGGCGCGGTCCTCGGTGTCGCCTTGGGCGCCGCCGCCACGTCGTTGGTCACCGGCTTCTACACGTCGGCCATCGGCGTTCCCGACACGGTCGTCAGCCACCACGCGGGCACGGCGGTCATCGGCTTCGTCCTCGGCTTGGCAACTGGCTTGATCGCGGTACTGGCCCCGGCGATCGGTGCGGCTCGCGTCGCACCCGCCGTGGCCATGCGCGGCGAACGCGTTGTGGCCACACCGATCGGGCGGCTGACCCGGTTGACCGCGCGATGGCGGTTGCCCGCGGTCGTCCAGCTCGCGCTACGGTCTCTGACCCGCGCACGCGGGCGGACAGTCGCGACCATGGTGGGCGTTGTCCTGGCGCTGATTCTGGTGCTGGCCTCGGTGGGGATGGTGAGCAGCATGCGCGCGATGCTGGACATCCAGTTCGGTGACGTCCAGCGCGAGGATGCCTCGGTGCTCGTCGCGCCCGGCTCGGGGGGCGTCGACGCCGGAATCAGGGCCCTGCCCGGCGTTTCCGCGATCGAACCCAGCACGACCAGTCAGGTGACCGTCAGCGCCGACGGGAACACCTACCCGACTTCGCTGACCGGCTTCGTGCCGGGCACCTCGATGCACGGATTCCGGGGGGCGGACGGCGGCTACCTGCCCCTACCCGAAGACGGTGTTTTGGCCGGGGCCGCCCTGGCCGACAGACTCGACGTGGAGGTGGGCGCGAATCTGGTTGTGATCCCGGCAGGCGGTTCACCGCATGAGGTTCGCCTGGCAGGCCTGCTCGACGAACCGCTCGGAACGGCGCTGTACGCCACCAATTCAACAGTGGCCGCTGCCACCGGCAACCCCGTCGACGCGTACCTGCTGCGCTTCACCAGCGACGCGGACCGGGACGCGTTGCGTGCCGAGATCACCGCGCTGCCCGGCGTACTTGCCTACACCGACACTCACGCGCTGGAGAGCACGGTCAACCGCTATCTCGGGCTGTTCTGGGCATTCATCGGGGTCATGCTCTCACTGGGCGCGGTGTTGGCGTTCGTGGTGATCTACGTGACCATGACGGTGAACATGTCCGAGCGGAGTACCGAATTGGCCACACTGCGGGCGGCCGGGGTGTCGACACCGCGCCTCACCGGGATGCTGGCGCTGGAAAACCTGGCCGCAACCGCGTTGGCGATTCCCTTCGGGCTGGCGGCGGGTGCCGTAGCGGCGTGGGCGTTCCTGCAGTCGTTCAACAGCGACCTGTTCAACATGCAGTTGTCGCTGGGCTGGTCGACGCTGGCGCTCGCGGCCCTGGCCGTCCTCGCCGCGGCCGCGCTGTCGCAGCTCCCCGCGATGCGCATGGTGCAGGCCGTCGACATCGCCCGCGTGGTACGCGAGCGTGGGCAGTAGGCCCTCCGGTCGCAGTGGCGAGAACGTCGCAGTGGCTAGAACAATGTCGTGGACGTCGCGGTCAATACAAAGCCATGATCGCCGACCCGGCACGCGGTGGTTCCGTCGGCACTCACACCGCAGGTTGAAACACCCTTCTGCGCCGCGATCCTGGTCATGGGCGGCAGCAACGGCGGTGGTGGGCCGTACGTCTCGACATCCTCGGGTGCCAGTTGCTCGACGCTGGCGGGCGCACCCTGCTCTGCGCTGACGCTCCAGATGCCGGGACCCTGGTCCGGCCGGGCGCCCCAGCAACTGACCCATTCGAATTCCGGTCTCGGATAGGCGTTGTTCGCGCACTGGAGCCCGTCGGGGGTCGTGAACGCGAAACCCTGCACGCGGGGGCTGTCGACCACTCCATAGAGGTCATACGGCGCTTCGCGGTAGGACGCCATGTCGGGGAAGGCATCGGCAGACGTCGGTGCGGCCGTCGTCGACGACAGTGACTCTTTGGTCAACACCTGCGATACCGGTGCATCATCGGCGTGACCGCACCCAGCGAGAATGCCACTCAAGGTGATCGTGGCTGCGATGGCGAGGGATCTGAGTCCCAACGCTGGGTTCGGCGCCATCAGTACGGCGGTCCTTCCACTCTGCTTGCAGGTCAGGTACGCCGACGCCAGTGTAGTCCCGCAGCAAAGACGCACCGCTCACCGCAGCGGCGTGAGTTTCCCGGCAAGTCGCTCGACGTAGCTGGCGACGTCGGCGGGGCTGCGGTCGGGAAGGCCGAAGAGGACTTCGGTGACGCCCAGTTCCCGCCATCTGAGGAGCTTGTCCGGGTCTGGCTTGAAGTCCAGGGCCACGAT
>JAGQTR010000401.1:1864-2204 GCA_020438915.1 Mycobacterium sp. | reverse complement strand
CCCTTGACGATCAGGCGGTCAGCCAACGGTGTCCTTTCATCGTGCAGAAGGCGGTCACACGCCCATGCTATGTGCGCCTACCGACAGGGGAAGTAACGTAGGTAACCATGACCGTGGTCGACGAAATCTACACGGGCCATGTGGAACCTCAGACCGCAGCACGGCGCACCCTCCCCGGCGCCTCGATCGTCAAGGTTTCCGTGGGCCCCATGGACAACAACGCCTATCTGGTGACGTGTTCCCGAACCGGTGAGACCCTACTCATCGACGCCGCCAACGAACCCGCGATCCTGCTCGATGTGATCAAGCAACAGGCACCGAAATTGTCCATGATCGTCAC
>JAGQTR010000401.1:0-1684 GCA_020438915.1 Mycobacterium sp. | reverse complement strand
GGCCACACCCCCGGCTCGATTGCACTGGCGCTGGGCGGCCCGGCCACCGGCGACCAGGTCCAGATCTTCACCGGTGACTGCCTGTTTCCCGGTGGTCCCGGAAGGACGACGCGCCCGGAAGAGTTCGAATCGCTGATGAATGACCTCGAAACAAAGGTGTTCGCGAACTACCCGGACGGCACGGCCATCTATCCCGGTCACGGCGACGACACCACGCTCGGTGCCGAACGCCCGCACCTGGCCGAGTGGCGCGAACGCGGCTGGTAGTTCGTCCAGCCCCCCGAGGCCGGCAAGGAATCGCGGGCATGGCGGGCCGTGTCGAGCACACCACCGGTTAGTATCTCCGGCATGTCTAATTATGCCCTGGTAATCGTGCTCGTCGGGGCGTTGCTGATTTCGTTGATTCTCATTCAGGACCGGGTGCGCTCCACCCTCGTGAAGTGCGGGTGCTGCGGTCACAGGCAAAGACTCCGGACAAGCCGGAAGGCAACGTTCACCTGCAAGCGATGCAAGAAAACGCTGCCCCGGCGACTAGCAGAACCGATCGTCGGCTAGCTCGGCTCCGGTCAGGAAGTGTGCACGATCAACACGTCGCACTTGGACCGCCGCGCGACATTGGCGGGCACCGACCCGAGCAACCGCCCGGCGATCGTGCTCAGCCCCACGTTGCCCACCACGAGCAGGTCCGCACCCACTTCCTCGACCAGATCGACCAGAGCGTCTACGGGCGCCCCGACGACCGCCTTCTCTTCGACGTTCTCGGCGCCGGCAGCCTTCGCGCGATCCCGCGCATCGCGAAGAATCTCGTATATCGGGGCATTGCCCGACACCTTCCAGGCTTCGTCCTTGAGCACGTCAGCGGCTCGCTGATCCTCGCTCTGCGGGAAGTAGGCCGTCGCGACGATGACTTTCGCGTTAGACCCGGCGGCGATCTGACCAGCGCGGTCGACGGCACGCAACGATGAATCTGACCCGTCCGTACCAACCACCACGGTTTGATAGGCGCTCATCCACATCCTCCCAGTGTCAGTGACAACGCCACAGACACTAACCCGGTATCAGCCGAACATGGGTATGAATCACCACACCGGGGTTGTATTCGCCCAGGATTCGACCCGTTCAGCGCTGCCAAGATCACCATGGCCCCCGAACGTGACCGCCGATACTCGTGCCACTTGAGATCGAGTCACTTGAGCCCGGCGGCATCCATGCCGCGAAGCTCCTTCTTCAGGTCGGCGACCTCGTCGCGGATCCGGGCGGCCAACTCGAACTGCAGGTCGCGTGCGGCGGCCATCATCTGCGCGGTGAGGTCCTTGATGAGATCGGCCAGCTCGGCGCGCGGCATAGTGGCGGTGTCGCGGCCCTCGAACACGCCCGTACTGACCGCGCGGCCGGGCTCACCCTGGGCACGTCTGCCCCGGGAGGAGTTACGCCCGGAGCCCCCGATCTCCACCGACTCGGTGTCGTCCGCCTCGCGGTATACCTGGTCGAGGATGTCGGCGATCTTCTTGCGTAACGGTTTCGGGTCGATACCGTGCTCTTCGTTGAAGGCGATCTGTTTGGCTCGCCGGCGGTCGGTTTCGTCGATCGCCTGCTTCATCGAGTCGGTTATCCGGTCGGCGTACATGTGCACTTCACCGGAGACGTTCCGGGCGGCGCGGCCGATGGTCTGGATCAGGCTGCG
>JAGQTR010000400.1 GCA_020438915.1 Mycobacterium sp. | reverse complement strand
ATTCACACCAACAAAGAGGAGAACCCATGCCCACCAAGACCGTCGCCGTCGGCTCGGCCATCGGACTGCACGCCCGGCCCGCGGCCATCATCGCCGAAGCCGTCGTCAACGCCGGTGTACCGGTAACCCTCTCGGTCGACGGCGGCGAGCCCGTCGACGCCGGCTCGGCATTGATGATCATGACGCTCGGCGCCGGCAAGGACGCCCAGGTCACCGTGGCCTCCGACGACGAGGCTGCGCTCAACACCATCGCCGAGCTGGTCGAGAAGGATCTCGACGCCTGATTTTCGCGCTGGATTGCCCTCTCGGCGGCAAAGCAGCGGAATGACCCCACTCCGGGCACCCTTAAGATTGCCTCGTGCATTCGGTGCGGACCCTTGACGTGACACTTTGCCTTACCTGTCACCAGTCTGTGCGTTTGCTGGGGGCGCGAGAAAGCACTGCGCGCCGGACGGGCATCTCCGGGGGTGACTTCGCGTGCGTCGCGTAGGTGCGCTCGCCTCGGCATTGTTACTTGGGCTGATTGCCGCTCCCCCTGTCGCGGCGATCGAGCCGCCTGTCATCGACCCGGCGGCCATCCCGCCGGACGAGACCGGTCCGGATCAGCCCATGGAGCAGCGCCGAGTCTGCGCGGCACCGACGACGTTTCCCGACTCGAACTTCGCCGATAGACCCTGGGCCAACGACTACCTCAGACTGGCCGAGGCTCAGAGGTTCGCCACCGGTGCCGGCGTGACGGTGGCCGTCATCGACACCGGTGTCAACGGTTCGGCCCGGGTGCCTGCCGAACCAGGTGGCGACTTCGTGGACCAGGCCGGCAACGGAATGTCCGACTGCGACGCCCACGGCACCCTCACCGCTGCCGTACTCGCGGGTCGGCCCGCCCCCACCGATGCATTCATCGGGATCGCGCCGGACGCGCGAATCCTGTCACTGCGCCAGACATCGGACAGCTTCCAGCCGGTGGGCACGCGCAACGACCCCAACGACCCCAACGCAACCCGGACTGCGGGCTCACTGCGCAGCTTGGCCCGCGCGATCGTGCATGCCGCCAACCTCGGCGCGCAGGTCATCAACATCAGTGAAGCCGCCTGCTACAAGGTGACGCGGCCGATCGACGAGGCCGTCGTCGGGGCGGCGATCAACCACGCCGTCAACGTCATGGGGGCGGTCATCGTCGTCGCGGCGGGCAACTCGGGCGGCGACTGCGCCCAGAACCCGCCCCCGAATGCGGCCGCGCCCGCCGACCCCCGCGGTTGGCAGGAGGTGCAGACCATCGTCTCGCCGGCGTGGTATTCGCCGATGGTCCTCACGGTCGGCAGCATCGCGCCCAATGGCCAGCCGAGCGGATTCTCCATGCATGGGCCCTGGGTCGGCGCCTCCGCCCCGGGAGAGAACCTGGTCGCGCTGGGCTACGACGGCAATCCGGTCAACGCTCTGCAGGGTGAGGATGGGCCGATCCCGATCAGCGGCACTTCCTTCTCCGCGGCGTACGTATCTGGACTGGCTGCTCTGCTCAAACAGCGGTTTCCCGATCGGACGCCGGCACAGATCATCCACCGGATCACCGCCACCGCGCGACATCCCGGTGGCGGGGCGGACAACGTCGTCGGCGCCGGCGTCATCGACCCTGTTGCTGCGTTGACATGGGATGTTCCCGAGGGACCCGCAACAATTCCGTACGCGGTCAAGCAAGTGCCGCCGCCGGCGTACGTGCCGCCGCCGGACCGCGCGCCCATCACCGGGGTGGTCATTGTCGGCGTCGGTGTCGCAGCCCTGTTGGGTGTCGCCGCGCTGGCACGAAGGGCGTTGAGGCGCCGATGAACAGGGTGCTCTCGGTGTTCGGGCTGCGGTTGACCACCGGCCACACGCTTTGGGCCGCGGTGCTGATTCCGGCATGTGTGCTGCTGTTCGGGCAGCTCGAGGTTCCCTGGCTGGGTGTCACATTGGGTGCGCTGATCGGGCTGGCGTCCGTACTGACCGTGCGCGGCCGGCGGCTCACCGGCTGGATCGCTGCGCTCCTGGCCTGGCGACGGCGGCACCGGCAGCCCCCGGCGCCGCCGTCAGCACCCGCGGTCGGCGCGATGGCGATACCCGCCGACCAGGTGGCGCTACGCTGGCAGGACGACCACCTGGTTTCGGCAATCGAGCTGATTCCGCGGCCGTTCACCCCGACTGTGATCGTCAACGGCGAAGCCTTTACCGACGACGTCCTTGACACGCAGTTCCTCGAGAAGCTGCTGACTGCCTACTGTCCCGACCTGGAAGCCGATGTGGTGTCCGCGGGCTATCGAGTCGGCAGGACCGCACCCGCAGCGCTCACCGCACTCTACGAACAGGTCGTTGGCCCGTACCCGGCACCGGCGAGGAGGCGGACGTGGATCCTGCTGCGCGCCGACCCGCAGGGTACGCACAGGTCGGCGTTGCGGCGCAGCGCCGGGGTACCGGGGATGGCGCGGTATCTCGTGGCGTCGACCATGCGCGTCGCCGATCACCTGGCCAGCAATGGCGTCGACGCCCGCCCCGCTCGCAGCTTCGAGGACTACGACCGGGCCACCGAGATCAATTTCGAGTGCGAGACCTGGTCGACGATCAAAGGCCGCGGCACATTCACCGCTGCTTATCACGCGCCGGGAGGCCCCGACGTGTGGTGGTCGGCACGTGCCGACCACACGCTGACGCGAGTCCGGGTTTTTCCCGGTTCAGCACCAACCGCCACGGTTCTACTCACCACACTGTCGAATCCGTCGACACCCCACGGCTTTTCATGCCTCTATGGGGGTCAACGCGCAGCTCTACTGGGTGAAAGTCCGGTCACCGACCGGCACTACGAGTTACCCGTCGGCTCCGCCGGAGTATTGGTGGGCGAGACAGCAGACCGCTACCCGGTCTACATGCCGTTCGACGACGTCGACGTCAGCATCGACCTCGGCGATGGGCGGTTGTTCGCCCAATTCATGGTGCGTTCGGCGGCGGCCGGTGCGGTCATCACCCTGGCTCCGCAGTTCCAGGCATTCGCAGGTTCCATCAACGCGGGAGCCGGCCAGGAGACCAAGGTCTCCTGGCCGAACGCGACGACCTACCTGGATCAACGTCCCGGGGTGGGACGAGTGACGTTGCGCGACAACTATATCGAGACTCCGCGGCACAAGACACTGCCGATCAGGCTGGTCAACCCGCGGGAGGAGAATCGCTACCAGATGGCTTTGGAAACACATGAGCGGTGACGAAGTACAGGTGATTCCGGAGGACCTGACCGGTAAGGCAACCCAGATCAGGGGTCTGTCATTGTCCCCCGCTTCAGCCCAGCCGACACTCATCTCGCCGGACGCGCTGGCCAGCAGCAGTGTGGCGGTCACCAACCTCGCTGTGAACGCTGAGGCGATGTGGGCCTACCAGGAGTTCGGCAGGCTCGAGGGGTTGCGGCTCGCCGAGACGCTGGACAACGTTGCCGCGGCCTATGCCGAAGTCGACAGGGTCGCCGGGGAGGCGATTGCCGCCACGGTGGGCGAATCGGGAGCAGCCCGTACTGCCGACGGCGCCCTGTACCCCCGAGGAGTCGACCTGCCTGCTCCACCGCATCCGCCGAGCATGCCCATACCGAAAGGCCAACTGGCTTCCGACCAGTTGCTGTTTCCGCCGCAAGCGCAACGAGCGCTGGAGTCAGGCGACGACGGGGCGTCGCTGCGCGCTGCCGCGGAACTGTGGCGCGGTAACGCACTATCGCTGGAGACGTCGGCGCAGCAGTTCGAAACGAACTCGGTGCGGTGGGAAGGAGACGCTGCCGACGCGGCGTACTCGAAGTTCAACGCCTACCGCGACTGGCTGATCAGCCTCGCCGGCTCATGGAATCGACTGGCCGGCGAGGCGGATCGCCTCGTCGCCGCGTATTCGGCGGCCAGACGGGACAACGAACCGGTTGCTGAGGAGTTCGAAAGGCTTCAGCAGGAGATCGCACAGCATCCTGCCAGTGCTGACAATCTGAGAAAAACGGTGCAGATGGCCGCATTGCAGAGCCACTCCGAGGAGATCCGCAATCGGTACGCCCGGGACGGCCAGCCCCGTCAGATTCAGCCAGAAGACCCGCCGTCCCCCGTCGTGTCCGGAATCCCGGTAACCGTTGACGATCATCGCCGGGCGCGCCGACCACTCCAGAGCGGGAAACCGAACCATGGAACCGGCGCGGCGCGCAACGGCGGCTTGACCGACGGGGCTCGACCGCGGAATCCCGCTGAGCAGCAAACAGTCTCGCCGGTATCGGCGGCAGAGCCGGGGATTCAGGGTGCCCAGCAAGGCGGTGGATCGCCCGGCACTGGGCAGCCGGGCGGTCCTCCGGGCGGCGGTTCCCCCATCGGTTCCCCGGGCAGCGGACCGAGGGGACCCGGGATGCCGATCAGCCCGAGAACACACTCGAAGTTGCGCGTGGATCCCAGCTTGCACCCCGCGGCGTCTGGCGGCGGATCCAGCGGTGGGGCCGGTGGGGCGCCGTCGTCGCCGCTACCACCCGCCGTGGGCGCCGAGACGGTGGCGCCGACGCCGGTGGTGGCACCGGTCGTCCCGGCCGCGACCGGGAGCGGCGCCGCCGGGCCCGGGATGAGCGGTATGGGCGGCGTGGCACCGATGATGCACGGTGGCAGGGCTGAGGGCAGCGCTGACAAGAAGCGCAATCCGCGGCTGACCGAGGACAAGGAGCTCTACACCGAGGATCGGCCGTGGACCGAGGCGGTTATCGGTAATCGGGCGCGACGCAGGGGCGCACCCGACGACACAAAGCGAACATCACAGTGACCGACATGCATCCCGAAGTGTCCGCAGTTCTGCGACAGGCACGGCGCCTGCAGTCGTTGATGGACGAGCAACTCGACAAGATGTCGAATGCCTCTTTTACCGCTGCTGACGAGACCGACACCGTCGAGGTGACGCTCAACGGCCACCACTGGCTTACCGACGTCTACATCCAGGACGGGCTGCTTCGGCTCGGCGCCGAGACTGTCGAGCAGCGGGTGAACGAAGCGCTGCACACGGCGAACGCCGAGGCGTCCGCGTCGATCGCCGCCGATCGAGGGCGGATCGACGCGGTGGTCGCCGAGATCACCGCGGAGATGTCAGCTACCCCGCCGGCTACCGAGCCCGGATAGCCACACCCACCCCGTCCCAACTCCCATCGCAAGCCACCGCCGCAGGATAGTGTCATGTGCCGATGATCAAGCGGTTGCACAAGTCCAGCACCACGGCCCCCGAGCCTGCCTACCCGGTGGAGTTGCCCCGGCACCTGGGCAAGGTGCTGTCGCGAATGAGCATCCAGTCCAAGTTCATGCTCATGCTGCTGGCGATCAGCATCCTGTCGGTGGCCGTCGTGGGCTACATCGGCTTCCAGTCCGGCCGGACCTCTCTTCGCAATGCCGCCTTCGACCGACTCACCGAGCTTCGCGAATCTCAGAGCCGCCGAATCGTCGGCGAGATCTCCGACATGAAGAACTCGATCATCCTGTTCGCGCGAACCAACAACGCCGGCGCCGCGATGACCGCATACACCGCCGGTTTCGATCGACTCAACGGGCCGGACGCGCCACCGGTCGAACCCGCCCAGGAACAAGCGCTCGTCGACTACTACACCAACGTCTTCGCCCCGAAAGAAGAGGCCAACACCGGCGTTCAGCTCGATGTTCCCGCGCTGTTGCCAACCTCCAACGCCCAGCGGTATCTCCAAGTCCACTACACGATCCCGTTCAATGAGTCGCTGGACCGGATCAAGGTCAACGACGCCGGCGACAACAGCGTGTGGTCGGCGGCCAACGCTCGCTTCAACGGCTTCTTCCGCGCGGCCGTCGACCGCTTCGAGTTCGAGGACGCACTGCTCATCGACACCGACGGCAACGTGGTGTACACCGCCAACAAGGGCATCGACCTAGGCACCAACGTCCTCAACGGCCCGTTCCGCGGCGGAAACCTCACCCAGGCGTTCAACAATGCGCTGCAAAGCAATGCGCTGGACTACGTCGAAGTGACCGACTTCGGGCCCTACCAGCCGGCGCTGCAGCCGACGGCGTGGATGGTCAGCCCGGTGGGACCGGTGGACGAGGTGACCGGAGTGCTGGCGCTGCAACTGCCGATGTCGAAGATCAATCGCCTGATGACCGTCGACCAACAGTGGGCACAGGCCGGCATGGGCGCCACCGGTGAGACCTTCCTGGTGGGGGCCGACGAGCTGATGCGCTCGGATTCCCGGCTGTTCCTCGAGGACCCCGACGCCTATCGGACTAAGGTGATCGCCGCCGGCACCCCGGCCGACGTCGCCGACGCGGCGATTCACCAGGGAACCACGGTGCTGATTCAGCCGGCGGGCACCGAGGCCACCCGTCTGGCAGACCAGGGAAAGACCGGCACGCTGATCGCCGAGGACTACCTCGGCCGCAAATCACTGCAGGCCTACGCCCCGATACCGGACAACGAACTGCGCTGGAACATCGTGGCCAAGATCAACGCCGCCGAAGCGTTCGCTCCGGTCGCCCAATTCACCCGAACGCTGGTCCTGTCCACCACCGCGATCATTTTCGTCGTCTGTATCGTCGCGATGTTGCTGGCCAGGCGGTTCGTGCGGCCCATCAAGCGGCTCGAGGCCGGCTCACGCCGGATCACCGCCGGCGATTACGGTGCCGTGCTGCCGCTGCGCTCGCTCGACGAATTCGGCGACCTCACCGTCGCGTTCAACGAGATGAGCCGCAACCTCGCTCTTCACCAGCAGCTGCTGGTAGAGCAACGCGAAGAGAACACCCGGCTGTTGCTGTCGCTGATGCCGGAATCGGTGGTACAGCGCTACCGCGAGGGCGAGGAAAACATCGCGCTGGACCATCCCGACGTCAGTGTGATTTTCGCCGACGTCGCCGGGATGGAACAACTTGCCGTGCAGCTGCCGCCGGAGGAATCGTTGGCGATCGTCAACACGCTGGTGCAGCAGTTCGACGCGGCGGCCGAGAACCTCGGCATCGAGCAGGTCCGCACACAGCACAACGGTTACCTCGCCAGCTGCGGACTCAACCAGCCCCGGCTGGACAACTCCCGCCGGGCCGTGGACTTCGCGATCGAGATGCAGCACATCGTCGACAGGTTCAACGCCGAGAGCGGCCACAACCTGGGGCTGCGGGTCGGTATCGACACCGGCACCGTGGGCAGCGGTCTGATCGGCGGCAACAGCGTCGACTACGACGTGTGGGGCACCGCGGTCAACCTCGCGTATCAAGTCCGCGGCGGTTCCTCGCAGCCCGGGATCTACGTGACCTCCCGGGTCTATGACGTTGTACGCGATCTACATTCATTCGTCCCCGCCGCAGTGATCAAGCACGACGGGACCGACGAACAGACCTACCGCCTCGCCGAAAGCAGCTAACGATGGAGTTCGTCGACGCGTCGTGGTTTTACTGGGCCATGTCGGTCGCAATCGGCCTGCCCATCGGGCTGATCGCGCTGACCGAACTACGCAACTTCCTCCACCGGAGGGGCAGTGCGCTGGCCCGTCCGGTGGAGCTGCTGCGCAACTACATCCTGCCGCTGGCAGCGCTGCTGATCCTGCTGACCGGCGCCAATCAGGTGTCGATCCACGCGACTCCGGTGCGGATGGTGTCCACCGCGCTGGGCTTCGTGGTGCTCATCCTGCTGCTGTCAGGTTTGAATGCCACCCTGTTCGACAGCGCACCAAAGGGCAGCTGGCGGCAGCGACTGCCGACCATCTTCCTCGATGTCGCCCGCTTCGCGATGATCGCCGTCGGCCTGGCGTTGATCCTGTCGGTGGTTTGGGGCGCCAATGTCGGTGGACTGTTCACCGCGCTGGGGATCAGCTCGATCGTGCTGGGCCTGGCACTGCAGAACTCCGTCGGCCAGATCATCTCTGGGCTGCTGCTGCTGTTCGAGCAACCATTCCAAATCGGCGACTGGCTCGACACCCCGTCGGCACGCGGCCGTGTTGTCGAAGTCAATTGGCGCGCAACTCACATCGAAACCGGCGGCGGCCTACAGGTAATGCCGAACTCGGTACTGGCCGGCGCCTCCTTTACCAACCTGAGCCGGCCCGTCGGATCGCACACCATCTCGGTGTCGACGGTGTTCGCAACGGTCGACTCCCCCCAGCTCGTATGCGACACGCTGACCCAGGTTGCCGCTCGACTTCCCCAGCTGCGCATTGACGGCCAGCCCGCGACGGTGCCGATGGGTGCCACCGAGTTTCGCACCACCATCCCGTTGCAGTCCCCCGCCGACGACGGTGCAGCCCGTGCCACATTTCTGCGCTGGACCTGGTACGCGGCCCGGCGTGCCGGACTGCACCTCGACCAGGTCGACGACGACTTCGCCACCGATGACCGCAAACACGCACAGCTGCAGGTGATCGCACCGACCCTGCGCCTTTCCGGAACCGACCAGCAGCTACTGCTGCCGAAGGTGCACCTGGCGCGCTACGGCGCCGGGGAGATACTGCAGATAAACGGCGAACTGCCCACCCGGATGGCATTCGTGATCGACGGGCGGGTGCAGATCACCGTCACCGACGACAGCGGGGCCGTCATCCCGGTACGGACCTTGCACCGTGGCGATTTTCTGGGGCAGGGCGCACTGATCCGCGAGGCGGCGACCGCAGATGCCACGGCGCTCGAAGAAGTCACGGTGCTGCAGGTTGACCGCGATGACATCGAAGAACTCGTCATGCACAAGCCCGTGCTGCTCAAGGAGATCGGCCGGGCCATCGACGAGCGCCGCAAAAGCGTTCAGTCGGTCCTGGCCGCCGCACGCGGAAGCTGAGCTGAACGGGCGGGCGCCGAGTGTGCGGGCGGGCGCCGAGTGTGCGGGCGCCGAGTGTGCGCTCAGATCGACTTCGCCCGGCGTGTCGCCGCGCTGGATGCACACTCGACGCCGTGAAC
>JAGQTR010000399.1 GCA_020438915.1 Mycobacterium sp. | reverse complement strand
CCGAAGGCGTTGGGCAGGCCGGCGTTCGGGTAGCAGGAGATGAAGGTGTCCGCGATCCGCGCCATCTCGGCGATGTAGGGCCGCATCTCCGGCGCACCCAGGGCGCAGTTGAGTCCGACCGCGATCGGCTTCGCGTGCCGGATTGCGTTCCAGAATGCCTCGGTGACCTGACCGGACAGCGTCCGCCCGGACGCATCGGTGATGGTGCCCGAGATGATCACCGGCCAGCGGCGTCCGCGTTCCTCGAACAGCGTCTCGACGGCGAACACCGCCGCCTTGGAGTTCAGCGAATCGAAGATCGTCTCGATGAGGATGATGTCGGCACCACCGTCGACCAGGCCGTTGACAGCCTCGAGGTAGGCGGCGACCAGCTGGTCGTAGGAGACGTTGCGCGCCCCGGGGTCATTGACGTCCGGTGAGATCGACGCGGTCCGAGTGGTCGGCCCCAACGCGCCGGCGACGTAACGGGGCTTGTCCGGGGTGCTGAACTCATCGCAGGCCTTGCGCGCCAGGGCGGCGCCGGCGTAGTTCAGCTCGTAGCTCAGCTCCGCCATGTCGTAGTCCGACAGCGAGATCGCGTTCGCGTTGAAGGTGTTGGTCTCCAGGATGTCGGCGCCCGCCTCGAGGTACTCCCGGTGAATCCCCTCGATGATCTGCGGCTGCGTCAGATTCAGCAGGTCGTTGTTGCCCTGCAGATCGCGGGGCCAGTCCTTGAAACGCTCGCCGCGGTAACCGGCCTCGTCCGGCCGGTCCCGCTGGATCGCCGTGCCCATCGCGCCGTCGATCACCATGATCCGCTGACGCAGAGCCGCCGTCAGCTCGTCGGTGCAGTCAATGCGGGTGTTCGACTCGACGGTGTTCGGGTTCATTGCGTTCACATGCACTCCTTCCGTAGCGGAAGGCGTCCTTGACTCTGCCGAGCGTGGCGGACACCGGGAGAGCCCGGAGAACCGTTGCAACGCCTCTCGACGGAGCAAAGTCTACGTCGTCACCCATTCGAGGTCTGAAAGCCCAACTCGCCATCACGACCAACGGCGAACAGGGGCCGCGAACTCCGCCGCGGGTCGATGCCCGTCATCCGGTCCACGCAGGGCTTACGCTGACCTTGTGACCCCCTCGGATTTCAGCGGTCCGAAGCCATCTGACCTGCCCGCTCTGCACGACACCATCGTCGTCGTAGCGTTCGAGGGGTGGAATGACGCCGGTGACGCGGCCAGCGATGCGCTCGAGCACCTGGACGCGATCTGGGAGGCCGAAACGCTTGTCGAGATCGATGACGAGGCCTACTACGACTACCAGGTCAACAGGCCGGTGATCCGGCAGGTGGACGGTGTCACTCGAGAACTGGTGTGGCCATCGATGCACATCTCACATTGCCGCCCGCCGGGCAGCGACCGCGACATCGTGCTGATGCATGGTGTGGAACCCAACATGCGTTGGCGCACCTTCTGCGCGGAGTTGCTGGCCATCGCCGACAAACTCAATGTTCAGACGGTCGTGATTCTGGGTGCGTTGTTGGCCGACACACCGCACACCAGGCCGGTGCCGGTGACGGGTGCGGCCTACTCAGCCGACTCGGCAAAGACGTTCGGACTGGAAGAGACCCGATATGAGGGGCCGACCGGCATTGCCGGGGTGTTCCAGGATGCCTGTGTGCAGGCCGGAATACCGGCGGTGACGTTCTGGGCGGCAGTCCCGCATTACGTATCGCAGCCACCGAACCCGAAGGCGACCGTGGCACTGCTGCGGCGAGTCGAGGATGTCCTCGATGTCGAGGTGCCGCTTGCCGATCTGCCCGGTCAGGCCGAGGAGTGGGAGCAGGCGGTCACCGAGATGACCTCCGAAGACGATGAGATCGCCGAGTATGTCCAATCGCTGGAGGAACGCGGCGACGCCGAGGTCGACATGACCGAGGCGATCGGCAAGATCGATGGTGATGCGCTGGCCGCCGAGTTCGAGCGCTACCTGCGCCGCCGAGGGCGGTAGCGCCCGACAGAAGACACCGAGGGCGGTAGCGCCCGACAGAAGACACCGAGGGCGGTAGCGCCGGTCAGCGAAATCGTCTGATGTAGTCCGCCCAGTCCCACGTCGACAGGAAATCTCGGCCTGCGCGCTGCCCCTGGTCGTAGAGGGTCCGCTTGGCGCTCTGGGAGAGGTCGAAGTCGAGCACCCCGACCTCGCTGGTGTCGATCCGGATGGTCCGGGCGCTCACCCACGGCTGGTTGAGATACGCCTGGTCGCGGCCAACGAGAATGGTCGTCACAACCTGTTCGAGCAGCGTCGGGGACCCCAACCGGTGCAGCGGCCGCAACGCCGGAAACACCTGCTCGTTGTCGGCGGGAAGGTTGGGCAGCAGGGTGATCCCGAAGGTCGGCCAGCGCGGCTTCACACCGTCGGTGCGGGCCAGCGAGTCAATCGGGAAGTTCGACAGCAGCCCGCCGTCGACCAGGGTCGACGTCCGGCCGTGGACGCTGGTCAGCGACGCAGGTCGGAAGAAGAACGGGATGGCGGTCGAGGCGCGGACCGCGTCTGCCACCGACTGCTCGTCGGGATTCAGTCCATAGATCCGCTGGTAATCCCACGGCAACCGGACCAGCTGACCCAGGCTGACGTCGGCCACCGTGACGACCAAACGGTACCGCTGCTCCGGCGGCAGGTTGGGGTTGTCGATAGCGAGGTCGGCGAAGGTGGTCACACCAAACTCGGCCAGCCGGTCTGCCACCCACTGCCGCAGGGCGTCGCCGCGGTAGATGCCCCCGCCGCTCAGCACGCCCCAGGCGGGCCCGAGCACCGGGACCCTTTCGACCGGCCCCGGGTCGAGGAACTCGAGGTAGTCGATTCCCATCGCGAGGCCTTCGAGCTGCGCAGCGGACGCACGGCCGCTCTGCACGGCCGCGGCCAGGACCGCGCCGACCAGCGCTCCGGCCGATGTACCGGAAATGCGCTGTGGCACATAACCGTCCTCGATCAGCGCAGACACGGCGCCGGCCAGGGCGATGCCTTTGACTCCGCCACCCGAGAGCACGAGGTCGACTTGGCTCACCACCGCCACGCTAGGCCTTTCCAATCACAGAACCCATGGCCGCAACCTACGCCACGGTAGATCGGTTACACCGCAATCCCCAGCAGCGCATCCAGTGCGGTGGCCACCGTCTGGCCGGCCGTGCCGTCATGACCTCCATAAGCCAGCGCATCGGTTGCCCAACCGTCAACAGCGGCAATCGCTTTCGGCGTATTCAGGTCATCCGCCAGGTAGCGGCGAACCCGGGCCACGACATCGGCGGCATCCGGTGCGCCGGCAAGCGCGGTTGCATCGCGCCAGCGGTTCAGCCGAGCCTGCGCCTCATCGAGCACCGCCTGACTCCAGAACCGGTCGTCGCGGTAATGTCCGGCGAACAGCCCGAGCCTAATGACCGATGGTTCGACACCTTGGCGCCGCAGTTCGGAGACCAGGACCAGGTTGCCGCGGCTCTTGGACATCTTGTGACCGTCCCAGCCGATCATCCCGGCATGCACGTAGTGGCGCGCGAAACGCCGCTCACCGGTGACGGATTCGGCGTGGGCGGCCGAGAATTCGTGGTGCGGGAAGATCAGATCGCTGCCACCGCCCTGGATGTCCAGATCGGTTCCGATGCGGCTGAGCGCAATCGCCGCGCACTCGACGTGCCAGCCGGGCCGGCCGGGCCCGAACGGTGACGGCCAGCTGGGCTCCCCCGGCCGCTGCGCCTGCCACAACAGCGCATCGAGCGGGTCACTCTTGCCGACCCGCTCGGGGTCGCCGCCACGCTCGCTGGACAGGGTGTACATGGTGTCGCGGTCGTAGCCGGATTCGTAACCGAACTGCACGGTCGCACCGGAGTGGAAGTAGACGTCGGGATACTGCGGATCGTCGACGACGTAGGCGGCCCCGGAGGCCAGCAGTTTCTCCACCACCTCGATGACTTCGGCCACGGCTTCGGTAGCGGCGACGTAATCGTGTGGCGGCAGCACCCTCAGCGCCGCCATATCCTCACCGAACAGTGCGGTCTCGCGGTCGGCGAGCTCGCGCCAGCCGATGCCGTCGCGCTGCGCGCGCTCGAACAGGGGATCATCGACGTCGGTGACGTTCTGCACGTAATGCACCTCGTGACCGGCGTCCAACCAGACGCGGTGCACGAGATCAAAGGTCAGATAGGTGGCGGCGTGGCCCAGGTGGGTGGCGTCGTAGGGGGTGATCCCACAGACGTACATGGTTGCTGTGGAACCTGGGCTGACGGGGCGCACCTGGCGGTCTGCGCTGTCGTAGAGGCG
>JAGQTR010000398.1 GCA_020438915.1 Mycobacterium sp. | reverse complement strand
CGTGCACCGCCTCGGCGGCATCGGCCGCGACGTCGGCGGTATTCATGGTTCGACGCACCCACCCGGATACGGTGCCCGCCAGCGCATCGATATCGGATTCCAGTGGGGCGTCGTACTTCTTGTGATATGTCGCGTGATCGCCGACGACGACGACCATCGGAATGTGCGCCCGGCGCGCATTGTGCAGGTTGGCCAGACCATTGCCCAGTCCCGGCCCCAGGTGCACCAGCGCCGCGGCCGGCTTATCGGCCATCCGGGCGTAACCGTCGGCCGCGCCGGTGGCCACGCCCTCGAACAACGTCAGGACCCCGCGCATCTGCGGCACCGCGTCCAGGGCTGCGACAAAGTGCATTTCCGAAGTACCGGGGTTGGCGAAACACACCTCGACACCCTTGCCGACGAGAGTCATCAGCAGAGCCTGGGCTCCGTTCATGGTCGGATCTCCTCCAGCTGCCGCGTCAGCTTCTAAATGTAGACCGCCAGTGTGACTAGCTTCTCCGGATCCTGTCCAACCCTTCGGCCGCTTGCTCGAAAGCATGCATCAGCTCGGCGATGGTATCGGCGACCGGGCACGCCGACACCACGCTGTCAGGCCTGCGCGGCTGCGTGTTTGGTGTGCACCTCGTCGGCCGGCCGCTCCTCGGTGGTGCTCTTGGCCCACCGGTAGTCAGGCTTACCTGCCGGCGAGCGTTTGACCTCGTCGACGAACCACAGGCTGCGTGGCACCTTGTAGCCGGCGATCTCCTTGCGCACAAAGGAATCCAGCTCGGCAAGCGTCGGCCGGGCACCCTCCCGCGGCCGCACGACGGCGGCCACGTGCTGGCCGTAGCGCGGGTCCGGCACACCGACGACAAGCGCATCGAACACGTCCGGGTGTCCCTTGAGTGCTGCCTCGACCTCCTCGGGGTAGATCTTCTCACCGCCGCTGTTGATCGACACCGAACCGCGCCCCAGCATCGTGACGCTGCCGTCGGCCTCGACTTCGGCATAGTCACCCGGAATCGCGTACCGCACACCGTTGATGGTTTTGAACGTCTCGGCGGTCTTTTTCTCGTCCTTGAAATAGCCGACCGGGATGTGGCCACGCTTGGCGATGATGCCGCGCACGCCTGAACCGGGCTTGACCTCGTTGCCGTCGTCGTCGAGGACGACGGTGTTCTTGTCGATCGTGACCCGTGGACCGCCGGTGTGCGACTGCCCCTTCGCGACGATGCTGGTGCCGCCGAAGCCCGTTTCCGAGGACCCGATGGAATCGGTGATGATCCGGTTGGGCAGCAGCTCGAGGAACTTCTCCTTGAGGCTGGTGGAGAACAGGGCCGCGGTGCTCGCGAGCAGGAACAGCGACGACAGGTCGTATTGAGTGCCCTCGTCCTGGTGGGCCAACAGCGAATCCAGCAGTGGCCGTGCCATCGCGTCGCCGGTGAAGAACAGCAGGTTCACCTTGTGCTCGGCGATGGTGCGCCACACCTCGTCAGCGTCGAATTCGGGTACCAGCACCACTGTTTGGCCCGAGAACAACGACATCCAGGTAGCCGACTGGGTGGCGCCATGGATCATCGGAGGGATCGGGTACCGGATCATCGGGGGGTTGGCCGCAGCCTGCTTGGCAAGATCGTATTCATCGGCGATCGGCTCCCCGGTCGCGAAATCCGTGCCGCCGAACAACACTCGATAAATGTCCTCGTGGCGCCACATCACACCCTTCGGGAAGCCCGTGGTGCCGCCGGTGTACAGCAGATAGATGTCGTCGGCGCTGCGCGGTCCGAAGTCACGCTCCGGCGAACCCTGTTCCAACGCCGAGTAGAACTCGACCGCGCCGTATTTCTCGAAGTCCCCATCTGACCCATCCTCGATACTGAGGATGGTTTTGACGTTCGGCGTCTCCGGCAGCACGTTGGCCACGCGGTCGGCGTAGCGGCGCTCGTGGACCAACGCGACCATGTCGGAGTTGTCGAACAGGTACTTCAGTTCGCCCTCGACATAGCGGAAGTTGACGTTGACCAGAATTGCGCCCGCTTTGACGATGCCGAGCATCGCGATGACGATCTCCACGCGGTTTCGGCAGTACAGGCCGACCTTGTCGTCTTTCTTGACGCCCTGGTCGATGAGGTAGTGGGCGAGGCGGTTGGCCTTCTCCTCCAACTGCGCGTAGGTCAACTGTTGTCCACCGCCGATGAGGGCGATCCGATCGGGCACGGCATCGATGGCGTGCTCGGCGAGGTCAGCGATATTCAGAGCCACAGCTCTAAACTAGAACGTGTTACATTTCCAGACAAGTCTGGGCCGACGACGCTGGAAGGTGGATCCGTCTGTGAGCGAGGCAGAAAGCACCGGGAAGGGCCCCGATGCCCTCGTTGAACAGCGCGGACACACCCTGATCGTCACCCTGAACCGGCCGCAGGCGCGCAACGCGCTGTCCACCGAGATGCTCTCGATCATGGTGGCTGCCTGGGACCGAGTCGACCAGGATCCCGAGATCCGCACCTGCATCCTCACCGGAGCCGGCGGCTACTTCTGTTCGGGCATGGACCTCAAGACCGCGACCAAAGCGCCCCCCGGGGACTCATTCAAGAGTGGCGCCTTCGATCCCACCAAAATCGAAGGGCTGCTCAAGGGCCGTCGACTGAAGAAGCCGTTGATCGCCGCCGTCGAGGGTCCCGCCATCGCCGGCGGAACCGAAATTCTGCAGGGCACCGATATCCGAATCGCCGGCGAAAGCGCGAAGTTCGGTATCTCCGAAGCCAAGTGGAGTCTGTACCCGATGGGTGGGTCCGCGGTCCGGCTGCCACGCCAGATCCCCTACACCGTCGCCTGCGACCTGCTGCTGACCGGTCGTCATATCACCGCGGCCGAGGCCAAGGAGTACGGGCTGATCGGCTACGTGGTGCCCGACGGAACCGCGCTGGAGAAAGCCCTCGAGATCGCCGAGGTAATCAACAACAACGGTCCGCTGGCTGTGCAGGCCATCCTCAAGACCATCCGCGAGGCCGAGGGTCTACACGAGGAAGAGGCATTCAAGCCCGACACCGCCAATGGCATTCCGGTATTCCTGTCCGAGGACGCCAAGGAGGGCCCGCGGGC
>JAGQTR010000397.1:308-3238 GCA_020438915.1 Mycobacterium sp. | reverse complement strand
CTTGCCGATCTTGCCGAACTCCTGGCGCACTTCCTGATCGCCGAGATAGAACTTGCCGTCACGCTCGACCACCTCGGCCGCCGGAACATAGGCGCCGCGGGCGTCGGTGTAGGCGAAGGCCTGGATGTACCCCTGGTTCACCAGCCGCCGGTAGGGCTCGCGCGAGCTCACATGTCCGAGGTCGTAGAGCACCTTGTGCCAGAACCGGGAATAGAGCAGGTGCAGGACGGCGTGCTCGACGCCGCCGACGTAGAGGTCGACGCCACCGGGGTCGTCGGGGCCGTGCTCAGCCGGCCGGGGCCCCATCCAATAGGCCTCATTCTCCTTGGCGCACAACTCTTCTTGGTTATACGGATCGGTGTAACGCAGCTCGTACCAGGAGCTGCCGGCCCACTGGGGCATGACGTTGGTGTCGCGAGTGTAGGGCTTGACGCCGTCGCCGAGGTCCAGTTCGACGTTCACCCAGTCGGTAACCTTCGCCAGCGGCGGTGAGGGCTCACTGTCGGAGTCCTCGGGATCGAATGACACCGGCGAATAGTCGGGGACGTCGGGCAGTTCGACGGGCAGCAGCGACTCCGGCAACCCGTGAGTGCGGCCCTCGGCGTCGTAAACAACCGGAAACGGCTCCCCCCAGTACCGTTGCCTGGCGAACAACCAGTCCCGGAGCTTGTATTCGACGCGTTCACAGCCGCGGCCATCCTCGGTCAGCCGCTCGGTCATCGCCTTCTTTGCGGCGGCCACGTCCATTCCATCGAGGAACCCGGAGTTCACCAGAACGCCGTCGCCCGTGTACGCCTCTAGCGAAATGTCGCCTCCGGTAACCACTTCCACGATCGGCAGACCGAACTCTGTTGCGAAATCCCAGTCGCGCTGGTCGCCACCCGGCACCGCCATGATCGCACCCGTACCATAGCCGGCCAACACATAGTCGGCGATGAATACCGGAATCGGTTGGCCGTCAGCAGGATTGGTGGCAAAAGACCCCAGAAACACCCCCGTCTTGGAGCGGTTCTCCTGGCGTTCCATCTCGGATTTGGCCGCGATTGCCGCCCGATAGGCCACGACGGCGCCGGCCGGGGTCGCGGCACCGTAAGTCCAGCGCGGGTCCACCTCGTCCGGCCAGGTTTGAGCCGTCAGTCGGTCGACCAGTTCATGTTCGGGAGCCAGCACCAGGTACGTGGCGCCGAAGAGCGTGTCCGGCCGGGTGGTGAACACCTCGATATCGCCTGCGTCGGTGCCGAACAGGACCGCTGCACCCGTGGAGCGGCCTATCCAGTTGCGCTGCATGGTTTTGACCTTTTCCGGCCAGTCCAGAAGATCGAGATCTTCCAGCAACCGGTCGGAGTAGGAGGTGATCCGCATCATCCACTGCCGCAACCGTTTCCGAAAAACCGGGAAGTTGCCCCGCTCACTACGGCCGTCGGCGGTGACTTCTTCGTTGGCGAGCACCGTTCCCAGGCCCGGACACCAGTTCACGACTGAGTCTGCGAGATAGACCAACCGGTGTGCGTCGATCACATCAGCGCGGTCGGCGGCATCCAGATCCGACCAGTTGCGCCCATCGCCGAGAGATCGGTTCCCGGTGTCGAACTCGGCGATCAACTCGGCGATCGGACGGGCCTTGGCGACGGCCGGGTCGAACCACGCGTTGAAGATCTGCAGAAAGATCCACTGGGTCCACTTGTAGTAGTCCACATCGGTGGTGGCGAAGCTGCGTCGTGCGTCATGGCCGAGGCCCAGCCTCGCCAGCTGGCGACGGAAGTTGACGATGTTGGCCTCGGTGCGGATGCGCGGATGCGTGCCGGTCTGAATCGCATATTGCTCGGCGGGCAGACCGAAGGCGTCAAAGCCCAGGGCGTGCAATACATTACGTCCCGTCATCCGGTGATACCTGGCGTATACATCGGTCGCGATGTATCCCAGTGGATGGCCGACGTGCAGGCCTTCCCCGGACGGATAGGGAAACATGTCCTGAACGAACATCTTGTCGGCGGGCAGCTGGGCGCCGTCTGCGGGAGCCAGCGAACCGACCGGGTTGGCCACGTCGAAAGTCCCCCACTGCGCCCACCGCTGCTGCCACGTCCGCTCGATCGCGCTCGCCAGTTGCGCGGTGTAGCGATGCTGGGGGGTGTCGGCAGCGGCGGCCGGCTGCGCGGACGAGCGTTCGCGCGAGGACTGCGTTCCGGTCGGCGTTTCGGTCACGCAACCAGGGTATAAGTACCCCGTTCCGCGGTTTGCGGGCCTCGGGTTGGTCTCGGTTCCGTTGCGGATGCGTCAGGGGTTGGTTCCAGCTGACAGCGGCGTCTGGAAACCGCGGGCCCGGCATGGATACATTCGTCGCCTGGTAGGGGATTGACAGTCCCGAGTTATCGGGAACGGACGTGAGATGGACCCAGAGGGCTGTAGTCGATGAGCGAAATCGGCCGCCATTGGCGGATTCTGGTAGGTGGAGTCGCGGCCGGTGCCGCGGGAGTGCTCGGGTTTGCCGGCGTCACGGCAGCTGCCCAGCCCGCGGTCCCACAGCAGCCACTGCCGGCCCCGGCCACGGTGACCCAGACGGTGACCGTGGCACCCAACGCAGCGCCGCAGGCCGCCTCCCAACCCGTTGCCCAATCCGCCGCGACACCGCCGGCCGGCCCGGCCGCGGTACCCGCCGGTGTCACCACGACACCGCCGGCTGTGCCTGCGCCACCGCCGGTCACCATCACCCCGGCAACTTCGGGAACACTGGCCGAGTATTTCGCCGGTGCCGGCGTCACGCTCGAACCCCAGAGCAGCACTGGCTTCCGGGCCCTCAACATCGTTCTCCCGATGCCACCGGGCTGGGCACACATCCCCGACCCCAACGTTCCAGACGCATTCGCCGTGATCGCCGACCGAGTCGGCGGCAACGGGCTGTACTCGTCGAACGCCCAGGTGGTGGTCTACAA
>JAGQTR010000397.1:0-286 GCA_020438915.1 Mycobacterium sp. | reverse complement strand
CCCAAGGAGGCCATCAGCCACGGGTTCGTAGACAGCCAGCAGTTGCCCGCCTGGCGGTCCACCGATGCTTCACTCGCCGATTTCGGCGGCATGCCGTCGTCGTTGATCGAAGGCACCTACCGCGAGAACTCGATGACGCTGAACACCTCGCGGCGCCACGTGATCGCGGCCTCGGGACCCGAGCAGTACCTGGTGTCGCTGTCGGTGACCACCAGCGTCGATCAGGTCGTACCGGCCGCCGGCGCCACCGACGCGATCATCAACGGCTTCAAGGTCAGTGCCCCAT
>JAGQTR010000396.1 GCA_020438915.1 Mycobacterium sp. | reverse complement strand
GATTCCCCCAGGCGGCTCCATCACCGCGTTCTTTCCGGTGAAGATCCCGGGCCCGATCAAACAGCTCGCGCGCGCTTACACGCCCAACGGGCCTCGAGCCTGCTGATTGGGATGTTTTGGAAGCGGGCACTTCACAGCTTGGCGGGCTATGTTAGACGGAGTCTCTACGGGAGGGTTGGGTCTCATGGCGCAGTGCGAAGGTGAGCGGATCTCTCTTGAGCGTCTCCGTGACGTGGCGCTGGTGCGCGAGGCGGTCACCGTCCGCGGTGTCGTGAATCTTGATGCCGCCGGGAAGGTGGCCCACTTCAGCGCCGGAGCACAGGCATTGTTCGGGTACTCCGAAGAGGAAGTTCTGGGCGGCCACACGTCGAGGTTCTTCCTTGCCGAGGACCGGGACAGCGGCCTGGCGGAGCGCGAGTTGGCCACCGCGCGTGAGTACGGACGCTTCGAGTTCGATGGTTGGCGGGTGCGTAAGGACGGGCACCGTTTTCAGGCTCATGTGGTTATCACGGCGATTCGTGACGACGCCGGCTCAGTGGTGGGCTTCGAAAAGGTGGTGCAGGATCTCGACGCCGACCGAGCCCGGCAGTACAACGCGTTTTATTCGTTCTTGGAGTTGGCCGCCGACGCCATGGTCATCGTGGGAACCGATGGGCGCGTCCTGCTCGCCAACGCCCGCGCCGACGAACTGTTCGGGTATGCCCGAGAGGATCTGCTCGGTCTAGAAGTCGAGATGCTGCTGCCGAGGAGGTTTCGGACCCAACACGTCCGGCACCGCGCGGACTTTTTCGCCGAACCCAAGACCAGATCGTTGGGTAGCGACCTGCAGTTGCGGGCGCTGCGAAGCGATGGCAGTGAGTTCCCGGTCAAAGTGAGTCTGGGTCCGCTGAAGATCGGCGAAGACCAATATGTGTCGGCGACGATTCAAGATGTCACCGAGCTTCGGGCTGCTCGGCAAGCCGAGGCCGCGTTGGCAGCCGTCGTGCGGTGCTCCGACGATGCGATCATTTCGATGACTCTCGATGCGGTGATTGAAACCTGGAATCCCGGCGCCGAGCAGCTCTTGGGTCACCGCGCGGCACACATCATCGGTCAACCCGTGCACGCCGTGATGCCGAGCGAATCTCAGGAGTTGTTCACTGCGGCAGTGGAACTGATTCGTCAGGGTGGACATCCCGAGCCGTACGACACCCTGTGGTGTCGAGCGGACCGCACTCTGGTCAACGTGACCGTCAACGTCTTCGCACTTCGCGACACCAACGATGAGGTGGTCGGCTATTCGGCGATCGCGCGGGATATCACGACGCAGATCGAAGCGCAGCGGCAGCTGGAGCGGCTGGCCCACTTCGACACCGTCACCGGGCTGACAAACCGGGCCGAGACGATGAACCGCCTGGCGTCCGCACTGGAGTCCTCGCGGACGCCGGGACTTCACCTCGGCGTGTTGTTTTGTGACATCGACAATTTCAAAGCCATCAACGACACCTGGGGACACGCCGTCGGAGATGTTGTGCTGGCGACAGTGGCAGACCGGATCCGTGGAAGCGTCCGTCACGGAGACACCGTTGGGCGCACCGGTGGCGACGAGATGCTGGTCCTGTTACCGGGCGTCCACGGTATCGACGAGCTCGAGCGGATCGCGAAGAAGATCCGCTGCAGGGTTGCCGACCCGATCGACCACTGCGGCACCACGCTCTTCACCACGCTGAGCATTGGTGCCACCCTGGCGGTGCCCGGCGAATCGATGGCGGCAATGACCGGCCGCGCCGACAAAGCGATGTACAAGGCCAAACAGGCCGGTCGGGACTCGGTCGCCTACATCTGAGGGTTGAGCCTTTACTCACAGCTCCGAGGGGTCGGGACGGCGATGCAGCCGCTTGTCTTCATACATGGCGATATCGGCACGACGAAGCAGATGCTCTGGTTCTTCGGGCTCTGTTGCCACGGCCACTCCAATCGCCGCGCTGATGCTCAGGGCCAGGTCCGGCGTGATGACGATCGGCGTGAGCAGCGACTGACGTATCCGGTCAGCCACCAGCGTGGCGCCCCCGGAATCCGTCCCCGGTAGCACCGCGACGAACTCGTCACCCCCGAGCCTGCCTGCGGGCGGATCCCAGATGTCGGGCCGACCCACCATGTCGGCACGCGCGCGGGTTGCCTCGGCGATCCGCCGGGCGGCCTCGCGTAGCACGCAGTCACCTGCCTCGTGTCCGTAGTTGTCGTTGACTTCCTTGAAGTAATTGAGGTCGATGAAGATGGCGGCGACCGGGTTCGTCGGGGTGGCTTCTGCCAGCATGGCGGCCATCGCACTGGTCAGATGGCGGCGATTGGGTAGCCCGGTCAGCGCGTCGTGCAGGCCGAGGTGGGCAAGTTTTGCTTGAGCTCGGCTCAGCTGGGCGTCTTCGACGTCGTATGCCACCAGCTGCGCCGCCTCCAGGGTGGCTTCGGTCCAGGGCGCACTCGAACCGCTGATTTCTTGCATCCAGGTGTCGAAGGACTTTCTCGGGTTGATCGATCCGGTCGAGTGGATATAGGGATCGCCCAGCCAGCGGAGCTGCTGCGGGCGGTCCTGCCGGAACCACACCACGAAATCATCCGGTGAAGCCAACGTGACGAACAAGCAGCCCGCGGCGTTGAGTGAATCAGCCACCGATTGCGGCAAGCGGTTGGTGGACCAGGGCACGCCCGGGGACAGCCGGGTGCGGATGTCGTCTGCCAGCCGACGCACGGCGTCTTCGGCCGCCGCCGCGCCAATCGACCGGTACTGACCGTCCACACACACTGCGGCGCCGTCCGCCAGGCAGAGCTCCAGCAGGTCGGCACCAGACGAGGCGAGTCCCTCGGCGATATTGGACGCGTTCTCCATCGCTGCCCTGAGCCGGGCCCGCAGAGATTCCCGGCTGACCGTATCGCTGAGTCTGGAAATCTGTTCAGCCGCAGCCACTTGAAGTTTCGCCTGCAGGACTACCAGCTCACAGGACCTGCGCCGCGCGGGCGAGAGCCATTGGGGGTTCTCCGACGTACACGAGACCAGCCGGGTGAGCCGGCCCCGGTCGGTCATGGCGAAGGACACGCTGGCGGCGGTGTTCATGTTGCGCATGTATTCGAGGTGGAAGGGTGACACGCTGCGCAGCGCAACCTTGCTGAGGTCAAGGCCGGCGCCCGCCATCCGCGGCGACCCGATCACGGCGACGTCGCCCTCGTCGACGTCGGGAATGTAGCGCGAGGCGGTGCGGGCGTAGATTTGGCGGGCTTGGGGCGGAATGTCGCTGGCCGGGAAGTGGTGCCCGAGATATGGGCTCAACCCCGGCAGGCGATCCTCGGCAACGACCTCTCCGTGGTCGTCTTCATGGAACCGGTAGACCATCGCGCGATCGAATCCGGTGAGTGCTCGCACCGCGCTTGCCACGGCTGCCTCAACCTCGGGCACGCTCG
>JAGQTR010000023.1 GCA_020438915.1 Mycobacterium sp. | reverse complement strand
GCCGAACTCCTCTTCCAGGTCCTCACCGAGCGAGAGGAGAAGAACAGCGTGGCAATCGCGTCCAACGAGGGCTTCGCCGGCTGGACCAAGACCTTCACGGACCCGCGCCTGTGCGCGGCCATCGTCGACCGCCTCACCTTCGGCGGCAACATCATCGAAACTGGTACCGACTCCTACCGGCTGGCGTCGACCCGGTCAGGGAACGCGTCGCGGTGACGCAATCAACCGAGCCTGTTTCGTGCGCACGCCGCACCCGGTGGGCTGTCACTGCGTGCTGTCCCGCGTGGTCATCGGGCGCCCCCGAAGGATCCGGCGGCATCGCTGGAGAACCCCGAGCGCCAGCACTACCAGCGCAGACGCGGCAGCGAGCGCGCCGATGAGTGTCGCCCGTGTCTGGATCCAGCTGGAGACCACCGCGGAGACGTCAGTGAGTCCGCCACCACGGCCCGCGGCGACCGGGGCGTCGCTGGTGGCCGCCGGGTACCAGTACCAGGCCAGATAGGCGCCGGTGAGCAGCAGGACGACAGCGGTGACCCGTGGGCCATGGCGGGCCAATCGCGCGACGTGGCGGGTGAGTCCGCTGCCTGCCGCGGCGGTGGCCAGGGCGAGCAGCAGCAGGACGGTCGCCGAGCCAGCAGCGTAGACACCGAAGACGAGCAGGAGCCCGGCATAGCTGTAGGTGGCCTGCGCCTGCGCGATGACCGCGAGGATCACCCCGAACGTGCACGACAGCGAAGCCAGCGCGTAGCCGACCCCAAACGCAGCCATCCGGGCAGTGGGTGGGAGTCCCGCGGCTGCCCGGCCGGGGATCCGAGGCACCCGCACCGAGACCGAGCGTCCGGCTAGCATCCACAGGCCGAGAACCACCAGCAGGATGCCGACGGCCAGGCCAAGCGACGGCGCGGCGCGAATCAGCCCTCGGGCGCCGGCGCTGACTACCAGGCCAGCTGCCGCGAGGGTGCCGGCGAACCCCACCGCCGACACGAGACCGGCCCGCAGCGCCCGCAGCAGCCGCACCGGGACCGTTGAGGCATCGGTGTCGCCGAGGGTGTGGGTGATCCAGGCCGGGAGTAGCGCGAACCCGCACGGGTTCACGGGCGCGACCATGCCGGCCGCGAAGGCGAGGGTGAGCAGTCCGCCCATGGGTCAGGCTCCGGCCTTTGCCAGTTCGGCGGTGATCGTCGCGGCGTCGGGGTCGGTGGCGCGGAAGGTCACCGTGCCGTCGGCGTCGACGACGATCAGGGTGGACAGAGCGGCCACCTCGAATCGCCGGGAGAGTGCCGCGCCATCGTCGATTGCGGCCGGTACGTGTTCGGCGTCGACGGACTCCATGAAGTCGCCGATCAGGGCCTTGGATTCGCCGGGGTCCATGTCGACGGCGAGGAAGCTTGCCACGGTGCCGGCGTTCTCGGCGGTGGTGGCGGCCTCGCCGAGGGACCGGACGCCGTTGACGCATTCGCCGCACCCGACGGAGAAGAAGAACACCGCGGTGGGCTTCCCGTTGGCGGGCAGGCTGATCTGCTGGCCATCGACGCTGGTCACGGTGGCGGGTGAACCGGAACCGGCGGTCGCGGGGTCGGCACTGTTGCCGCAGGCGGTCAGGGTCAGCGATCCGGCGGCGAGTACGGCGGCGATCGAGAGCGCGGCGTGGTGGCGGCGGGTGATTCTCATCGGTTCTGCTCGTCCTTCGGGTCGACGTTTTCGTTGGTGGGCATGGGCGGGCAGCAGCCGTGGCCGGCGGTGCCGCCGCCGCGGCGGGAGATGGCAATCAGCGCGAGGATCGCCAGGGCGATCCCGGCGCCGATGACCCACGGGTTGCGGAGGAACGCGCCGATACCGGCGATCGCGCCACCGGCGATGAGGATGGGGAGCAGGGCGCAACAGGCGACCATGAGCAGCGCGGCGCCGGCTCCGAGGAGCAGGCCGCTGCCTCCCGGGCGATCGTCGTGGTTGGACATCATCGGTGTTCTCATTCCCTTCAGTGGGTATGGGTCAGCAGCAGCTGTGGCTGTCGTCGGCCGCGGCGGGCGCCTGGAGGCGGTTGAGCAGGCCGGTGGCGAGGGCGGCCCCGATCCGGCACGCCTCGGCCACCGGGACCACCTCCGCGCCGGGGTGCTCGGCCAGCCAGCCCGCGGCGTCCTCGGGGGAGGTGAAGTAGTGCACCTGGTTGCAGAAGGAGGAACGGATCGAGGTGATCTGCTCCGGGTTCACCAGCGACACCACCGCGGTGGGCGGATCGACGCTGGTTGCACCTTCTGTGGGGTCGACGTTGACCCGAACCGGCTCGCCGCTGACCGGGGAGGCCGACTCCACCTTTGCCGGGCGGTCCAGCAGGGCGGGGAAGATCAGCGTGTCCAGCGCACACCAGGTGTAGAGCTCCTCACCGGCCACGGTGAACCGGTGCGGGGTGGGGCGCAGGGTGAGGCCCTGGCCGATGATCCGGCCCTGATCGTCGTACTCGGTGTCCGGCACCGCCGCGAGACCGCGCCGTACGTCATCGAGGGTGCGGCTCGCAGCCGCGGCGAGTTGCTCGACGGTGACGGGGTCGCCGTCGACGAGCAGCCGCAGCAGCGGGATCAGCAGGCCGGCGTCAAGGCCGGTCTCCTCGGGTCGGGTGAGTCGTTGGGGCAGTTGGGTGCTGAGGTCCGACATCGCGGATGCCTCCTTCGTTGAGTGGGGTGGGTGCGGGTCAGGCGCAGCAGGAGAGCTTGGAGACGTCGGTGGTGAAGGCCTTCGCGACGATCCGGATGCCCTCGGTCATGGTCAGGTAAGGCGCCCAGGCGTCGGCGACCTCGGCGATGGTCTTGCCGATGATGTGGACGCCCGCGGCGGCCAGTTCGCCGGCGTCCTTGGCGACCGCGGTCAGGCCGAGGATCTCGCCGGTGTCGGCGTTGGCGACCATCTTGATGAAGCCGCGGGTGTCCCGGTTGACCAGCGTTCGCGGCACGTATTCCAGCGGGAGCACCCGGCAGTCGCAGCGGATCCCGGCCGCGAGGACTTGGGCCTCAGTCATCCCGACTGCGCCGATCGCGGGACTGGTGAACGTGACCCGGGGCAGCCGCATGTAGTCCACCGACCGCTCGGCGTCGGTGAAGGCGTTCTCGGCGACCACGGTGCCGTGGTGGGCGGCGACATAGACGAACTCGGGGTGCCCGGTCACGTCACCGGCCGCCCAGATCCGCGGGTTGGAGGACTGCAGCTGGTCGGTGACCACGATCTCGCCGACCTCGCCAGTCTTCACCTCGACCGCGTCGAGGTTGAGCCCGTCGGTCACCGGTCGGCGGCCGAGAGCGACCAGAACCTCGTCGGCGCGGAACTCCTGCGCGCCACCGGAGACGTCCGCGGTCACCACCACCTGGCCGGTGGCGGCGTCGCGGGTCACGCGGGTCGGGACCGCTCGGCGGACCACCCGGATGCCCTCATCGGCGAAGACCTCCTGCAGCGCCTTGGAGACCTCCGACTCCTCCTTCGACGCGAGCCGGGACCGAACCAGCAGGGTCACCGTCGACCCGAGCCGGGCGAACAGCTGCGCCTGCTCCAGGGCCACGTAGCCACCACCGAGCACCAGCAGCGAGTCGGGGACCTCGGTCAACTCCGTCGCCGTAGTCGAGGTCAGGTACCCGGCCTCCTCCAACCCTTGGATCGGCGGGGCCCAGGGACGGGACCCGGTGGCCACCAGGTACTGCGCTGCCTCGATGGTCTCGACGCTGCCATCCGCCGCGGCGACCTCGAGCAGGGGCGAATCCGGAGTGCCGGCGAACGCGGCGTTGCCGCGGCGGACCTGCCAACCGTAGGAGTCGGCGACGTCGACGTACTTCTCACCCCGCAGGGCCTCGACGAGATCCTGCTTTCCGCCGATCAGGGCCGGCATGTCCACCGCGCCCGCGACGCTGGCGATGCCCGGGAACCGGGTCGGCGCGTCCGCGGCCACGTGCCGGGCCTCCGCGGCTGCGATCAGTGCCTTCGACGGCACGCAGCCGGTGTTCACACACGTGCCGCCGAACGTGCCACGCTCGACCATCACCACCGACTTGCCCAGAGAGGTCGCACGAATGGCCGCCGCGAACGCACCGCCGCCGGATCCGATGATCGCGAGGTCGTACCTGGTCTGCATCCCGATTCCTCCCAGAACTGTTGGGAAACGCTCCTGATGCAGCGATACTGGACCTTCCAGTAAAGGGGAAGGTCAAGCGAGACCTGCGACACGATGGAGGCCGGGATGCGGATCGGAGAACTCGCCGAGGCGGCAGGCACGACCACCAAGACTCTGCGGTTCTACGAAGAGCAAGGGCTGCTGCCCCCGGCCGAACGCACACCGGCCGGCTACCGCGACTACACCCCCGACGCGGTCAGCCGGATCGACTTCGTCCACCGCGGCCAAGCGGCCGGGCTCACCCTCGCCCAGATCAAGCAGATCCTCGACATCCGCGACCACGGCCAAGCTCCCTGCGGCCACGTACGTGACCTGCTGGACGCGCGCCTTGCCGACATCGACGCGCAGATCGCCGACCTCACAACACTTCGCGACAACGTGGCTGCGCTCCGCGACGATGCAGCCCTCCCAGAGCCCGAAACCTGTAGCCCCGATCAGGTCTGCAGATACCTATAGCCCTCGCCACTCGGCAGTGACCACCGAGACCAAGGGCGTGATTAGCCGGTGCCAGGTGGGTCCCAGTCAGGCCGTCATCGTGGTCCCAGATCGGGTTGACACAGCCAAGAGTCCCACAACGACTGGACCACTTCCTTTGCCGGTGCGCATGTCGGTGGGGTTTTCGACGACGAGGAATTGGGTGATGACGATGTCTTTGCGGAAGTGTCGGTCCAGCAGCTGGTAGCCCTGGTTGCTTGCGGTGCTGGCTGGTTGACCTTTGCGGTCGTCGTAGCTGATTTTGATGGT
>JAGQTR010000395.1:416-1723 GCA_020438915.1 Mycobacterium sp. | reverse complement strand
GCAGCCGATCTCCAGCGGGAACCCGGCCCGGTCGACCAGGAGGCCGACCACGATCTGTGGATCGACGCGACGTTCTTTGGAGTAGCCGACCTTGCGCAGTGAATCCTCGGATTCGGCTTCGAAATATAGGGTTGTGACGTCGTACAAAATCAAGGACAGCCCGCCGCAGTCGGTGGCGTAGGCGAAGCAGTTCTCGGCGATCACATCGCGGTGGCCGCTGGCATGGATCTTGCGGACGTGGCGGTCGATGGTCTTGTAGGACACCAGCTCGGCGCCAAGGTCTGCCAGCACTCTCGATGCGTCGAGCTTGCTGGTCGGCTCGACGATCCGGGCGATCACCAGATCGCGGAACACCGCGTCGCCGACGGCATCGAAGCCAAGCCAGTCGTAGACGTGACCGAGCACGTCATACAGCAGCCGTGAGCAGGTCCCGACCGTGCGCCCCGGCGGCACCACCGGTCGCGCCGGCGCCGGCCCGGGTTGATCGGGGATCAACGACTGTTCACGAAAGTCAGCGACATCGGCCATTGATTGGGCTCGAGCAGCTACCTCGAAATCCAATGCGACCTGGCCGCCGATGACTATCGCCTTGGCGTGGTCGAGCAGAATGCCCAGCTCAGCGTCGGTATGCGCAGAACCAAGATGGGCCAGAATCACCACCTTGCCCGCGTCCTTGCGAACCACCTGCACCGCCACCGCACCCGAGGCAGTGCGCACTTTCCGCACGTACGCCACCGCACGAACCTACCCGGTTAGTACCCCAAGACACCCACTCACCAGAGCAAAGATGCAGGTCAAGCGACTACCGACCGCGAGAATCAACCAAGGTGTCCAAACTCAAGCGGTAACCGCGTTGTGCCGACCGCAGTCGATGCGTTGGCTGCGCTGTCGGTTGACGATGCGGCCAACCGCCTGGCGTTGGATTGGTCGGCTCCGATTCGTCACCAGACGTTCTACAAAGCGGTGTTCCGTCCCGCTGTTGCACGCGCCATCCGCCTTGGTGGTGACGATCCGATATTGCCGCCCGCACTCAAGTTTCACGCGCTGCGTCACACCTACGCGAGTTTGTGTGTCGCGGCCGGTATCCCACCGCTACACCTCTCACGGTTCATGGGTCACGCGAAAGTCACGACAACGCTGTCGATCTACACGCATCTGTTCGATGACGATCACGCCGAAACGATGGCCGCGCTTGAGGCCTGAGTTTGGACATTTTGCTTAGTACCCAGGTGTGAAGCCGAGGTCGCTGAGGATCTTGCACTCGGGGTCAGGAATGGCCGGCGGGAAGGTCTGGGTGGCGCCGTTGA
>JAGQTR010000395.1:0-376 GCA_020438915.1 Mycobacterium sp. | reverse complement strand
GGCGATCGACAGTCCGGTGCGCGACTGGATGGCGTGAGAGACGGCCAGGGCGGCGAACACGATGGTCAGGTGAGCCTCGATGGCATCACGCATGCGGTTGAACATGGGCCGGGCATCGAGGTCGGTCTTGGACATCCGAAACGACTTCTCCACGTGCCAGAGGTCGTGGTACTTGGCGATGACCTCCGCGGCCGGCATCACGGTGACCGGCACGTTGGTCACGTAGCCCTTGAGCCCGACCAAAGATTGGGCCCGGGCCAGGCTGGCCTCATCGACGGCGCGGTCAGCACCGCTGGCCTTGACGAATCGTGCTGTCTTGGCGTTCTTCTCGCCGGCGACGATCGCCCGTGCCCTAGGAGCCTGGGTCAGTAAGGCT
>JAGQTR010000394.1 GCA_020438915.1 Mycobacterium sp. | reverse complement strand
GATTGACGTCGATGATGTCGTTCCAGTCATCGAGGGTCAGCGAATCGACCTCGCCGCCGATGCCAATTCCGGCGTTGTTGAACAGGTAGTCGATCCGCCCGGAAACCTGCACGGTGTGGGCAATGGCCCGCGCGAATGCTGCATGGTCACGGACGTCCAGTTCGACGGCGTGGACCGCGGCACCAGCATTGTCGAGAGCATGTACGAGTCGCTCGGCGAGCTCGATCTGCCGGTCGGCGATCCAGACCTCGGCACCGGCGCTGATCAGCTGTTGCGTCAGTGCGGCGCCGATCCCCGAGGCCCCACCGGTGATGAACGCTACTTTGCCGGATAGATCAGAGTTGCCTTTGGTTGCCACCCCGGCAGGATAGCCGTCGGCTGAGCGTTAGCCCTCGGCTCCCGGCTGTTGTTCGAACGGCTTTCGTGCGAATGGCGCGGGTTCGTTCGTTGTCAACACAGCGAACCCACCCCGGATGGAAAAGCCCGATTTGCGGCGCGCCTCCTGCGTTGCTGCCCAGCCGGTCCGACGAAGTCTCCGACGATAACCGTTCGGACACAGGGGCGATGTCGACACCACTTTCGTGGCCTGCTCTTTCGCTCATGAAAATATGTGCTATGGACTGTGGTACGGATCACAAATTATTTTTTGCGTGACACTTCCTAGCAACGGAAAGGGCCACACAACCCGAGTTTTCGGGTTCCCTTAATTACATTTTTGTAATTAATAGTTCTCATGATGACCAATCGTGCGAAATGACGCTCTGATCATAGTGTTATCTCTTATAGACGGAATGGGCCAGCAGGCTGGGAATCCGGTTGACGGGAACTGTGTTGGCGGCTAGCTGCCCTAAGACGCAGGTGGCAGCAAGACGAAAAGTGTTTGCGAAAATCGCGAACTAATGACCGGTTGATGTTTTGCTACTTTTTCGCTTCAGCGACGTAATAGGCTTCGTCTCAGCCGATCACGGTCAACACCTCGTCTGCTTCTAACTTGGAGTCTCTTATGCGTACTGCGATTCGTAAGGCAGGGGTCGCCTGCGGCGCCCTCGTCGCCTCTACCGCCCTGGCGTTCGGCACTGCGAACGGGGCATGGGCCAGCAACTCTGCCCTTGTGGTGGCAGGTTTGGAAACGTCGACGTTGCACGACTCGGTGATGAAGCAATTGCTCGGCGGCGCCCTGCAGGGCCAGGAACGAGTCAGTGTTAACTGGCCGGCTGAACACTCCCCGTCAAACGGTGGTCTGAGCCTGGGTGAATCAATCGCGGTGGGCATTGAAAACCTCGACACCCAGCTGGATGCCGCACTCGGCAGGCTCGCCGCGCCGGGTGAGAAGGTGACCGTCGTCGGACTGTCGGCAGGTTCGCTGGTGGTCAACGAGGTTCTCCGCGAGCTGGCCAACGATCCCAACGCGCCGGGCAAACAACAAGTCACCTTCATCGTGGTGGCCGACTCCAGCCGGCAGAAGGTGATCGACAAGGCGAAGTACAACTCCTCGTATGACTACACCTATCGGCCGGCGCCGGAGACGAAGTACGACGTCTCGGTCGTCGTGGCCGAGTTCGACGGAACGCATGACTTCCCGGACCGCTGGTGGCATTTCACAGCGGTGCTCAACTCGATCGCCGGTGCGATCGTCGGGCACATACCGGTGATGTTCGCTGACCTGTCGGACGTGCCCGCGACGAACATCGAAGTGGATGTGAACAGCAAGGGCGGGGTGACGACGACCTATCTCGTGCCGAGTCCCGAATTGCCGTTGGTGAAGCTGTTCCCCTTCCTCAAGTCCCAAGAGGCATCGCTGAGGGCATCGGTGGAAAAGGGCTACAGCCGCTACGACAACCGGCCGAGCGGGATGCCGGCCGCAGCTCTGGCAGCACCGGCGGCCGCTGAGGAGGTCGAGGAGGCTCCGGCCGCCGAGACCAAGGTCGCGGCGGCGGTGGCCGAACCCGTCGAGTCGGTGTCGGCGAACGACAGCAACGACGTAGCCGAGGCCAAGGTCGAGGAACCCGCGGACGTCGACAACGACACCGCGTCGCTGAAAGACGACGGCGACGCTGAGGCCGCCGGCGTGGATGCCGCAGAGGCTGAAGTCGCTGAAGCTGCCGAGGCTGAGGCCGCGGAAGCCGGGGAGGCAGAGGCCGCTGACGCCGAAGCCGCGGAGGCTGAGGTCGCTGAGGCCGCTGAGGCCGAGGAGGCAGAGGCTGCCGAGGCTGAGGCCCCGGAGACAGCGGCTGCCGATCAGGACGGAGCAGACGCCGAGCCCGCGGCCGCTGCGGCTTCGAGTGATTCCGAGTCCACCGACTCGTCTGACTCGGAGTAGTCCACGGCAGAATCGCCAAGAATGTTCGCCCACGAAGCCCCGGCGCTGAGCTCCGGGGCTTCGTGGCGTCACCGAATCCTCGGCGGCGTGGACCAGGGGGGGCCACAATCTCATCGCCGATGTTCTATTTGCTGTGAGGTAGCGTGAGTGTCATGGGTGTGCCGCAATTCGACGCGATCGTCGTGGGTGCCGGGTTCGGTGGAATGGGTGCTGCGATCCAGCTCAAGCGGCTGGGCTACGACAACATCCTGATTCTGGACCGTGAAGACGACCTGGGTGGAACGTGGCACGTCAACCACTACCCGGGGTTGGCCGTCGACATCCCCTCCCCCACGTACTCCTACTGGTTCGAACCCAACCCCTTCTGGTCGCGGCTCTACGCGCCGGGCGCCGAGCTCAAGAACTATGCCGACCATGTTGCCGACAAGTACGACGTCCGGCGGCACATGAGGTTCAACAGCCCGGTCGACGGGGCCCGGTGGGATGAAGACTCCCAGCTCTGGCAGGTGGCGCTGTCAGACGGCGAAACGGTGTCTGCCCGATTCCTGATTACCGCTACCGGCTACCTCTCGCAGCCCCACACCCCTGACATCCCCGGTATCGCGGATTTCGCGGGCCGCATCATCCACAGCACCGACTGGGACGACAGTTACTCGCCCGACGGCAAAAGGATTGGGCTGATCGGTACCGGCGCGACCGCGGTGCAGCTGATTCCGCAGCTCGCGAAGAGTGCCGCCGAACTCAGCGTTTATCAGCGCACGCCCATCCATGTGGTGCCCAAGCTCGACTTCGCGATCCCGATGTGGCTGCGCCGATTGTTTGCCCGGATGCCGTTGGTGCAGCGCGCTTTCCGATTCACCACCGACATCAATCTGGAAGCGATGATGATTCTGTCGGTACTGAATTTCAAGTACTTCCGACATCTCAATGTGGGTGCGTCCTATCTGTCGCAGGCTTTGCGGTTCGTCTCGATCCGCGACAAAGAGCTACGCGCCAAGCTGACTCCGGACTACGACTTTGGGTGTAAACGTCCGACATACTCGAATTCGTACTACCGGATGTTCAGCAGGCCGCATGTACATCTGCAGTCTGCGGGTATCGAGCGGATCGAGCCCGACGGTATCGTCGCGTGTGACGGGACCAAGTCTGAAATCGACACGCTGGTTCTGGCAACGGGTTTCGACCTTTGGGAGGCCAATATTCCCGCGATCGAGATCATTGGCCGTGATGCCCGAAACCTCGGAAAGTGGTGGCGTGACAATGGATTCCAGGCTTACCAGGGTGTATCGATTCCGGCGTTCCCGAATTTTCTGAGCCTCGCCGGGCCTTACGCTTCCAGCGGGTTGTCATTTTTCAACACGGTCGAGTACCAGATGCGGCACATGGACCGGCTGTTCACCGAAGTCCAGCGGCGCGACGCGATCACGTTCGAGGTGACCGAGGACGCCAATGCGCGGTTCCGTGAGCGCATGTCGAAACTTCTCGATAAGACGGTATTCGGCAGGGGCGATTGTGCCCGCTCGCGGTCGTACTACTTCAGCCCCAGCGGGGAGACGCTGGTGCGTCCTGCGTCGACCAACCAGACCAACCGGGAGAACGAGACGTTCCCGCTAAGCGACTACACGATCTGCTGAACCTGCAGCTCAGAAGTATTTTCGGCGGCGCGCGTTCAGCGATGTGCCACCATGGATACATGCCGGTGAAGCGACTTCTCGGACTACTGGGTGCAGCGATGACCCTACCAGCGGCGATGGTGCAGGCGGCTATCGCGATGCCGACGTCCACGGCTGAACCGTGCCCCGACATCGAGGTGATATTCGCGCGCGGAACCGGTGCCCCGGCCGGACTCGGCTGGCTCGGGCAGGCGTTCGTCGACTCGCTGCGCGCCAAGGTCGGTGGCCGATCTGTCGGCGCCTACGGGGTCAACTACCCGGCCGGCTTCGACTTCGATGTGTCCGCGCCCCAAGGCGCGAGCGACGCCGCCGCGCACGTCCAGTGGATGGCCGACAATTGCCCCGCCACCAAACTCGTGCTTGGTGGAAATTCCCAGGGTGCCGGGGTGATCGATCTGATCACCGTGGACCCGCAGCCACTTGGCCGTTTCACCCCAACCCCGTTGCCGCCCGAGGTCGCCGACCACATCGCAGCGGTGGTGGTCTTCGGAAATCCGCTGCGCGACATTCGCGGTGGCGGTCCGCTATCCCAGATGAGCGGATCCTATGGGCCCAAGACGCTCGATCTCTGTGCGGCCGGTGATCCGTTCTGTTCCAAGGGGTTCAACCTCCCGGCGCACTTCTCCTACATCGACAATGGGATGGTGGAGGAAGCGGCGAAATTCGTGGCAGCCCGGGCGTAGTTAAAAGGCTGGGCCTGCATGCCGTGTGGCAGCGAGGTGACCGTGGCGACCCCTTCCGGGTATGCGCTGTGAACTGCGTTGGCGCGTAATGGAGTCAGCCACTGCCGATGTGAGAAATCGAATTGAAGAAACTCGGCTTATAGCCCGGTGAATCTCGTATGTTTTCGCCTGCTTCGGTAGTAATCTGATTCCAATCAGCAAACTATGACACACAGCACATCCACAGCATTAACACAGCATCCGGGGGGGCAAATGAGGGTCTTCAACAAGGGCGTGGCCGGCAGGGCCGCAAGAGGGCGCCGCCGAGCAAAGTGCCTTGCGGCGGCCGCCGCGTCGGTGCCGCTTCTCGTGCTGCCGACCGTCGGCACAGCGGGAGCGGCTGATGCCCCGCTCTTCGATGCACTACCGCCGGGTCCAACGCGGGCACTGACGCTGAGCCTGATCGCGGGCGGCAATGACGATGACCTGCGGGGCGTGGTGTGTGAGGCGCCGCGCACCTGTATGCCCGTGCCCTACCCCTATTTGGACCGGGCGGCCGGCGTCGTCGAACTCAACAAGGCGCTGCACAGTAGTGATGCACCCGCACAACAGATCGTCTACGGATACAGTCAGGGCGCGCGCGTAGCCAAGGACTGGCTGGACAAATACGCCGGAACCGAGGAAGCCCTGCCGTCGAACGCGTTGAGCTTCGTGCTGATCGGCAATCCGGGCCGCAAGTACGGCGGTTCGCGGGTCAGTTTGGGTGAGATGACACCCGCGAGCGAATACAACATGTTGGACGTGTCACGCCAGTACGATCTGTCGTCCGACGTCCCCGACGATAAATCCAACCTGTTGGCCATGCTCAACGCGTACGCGGGGTTCTCCTCCATCCACCCGGACTACGAGGGTGTCGATATCTACGACCCGGCCAATTACGTGTGGAAAGAGGGCAACACCACCTACGTCTTTGTGCCGACGGAGCGCCTACCGATACTCGGTTTCCTGTACGGGATCGGGCTTACCGGACTCGCCGACTCACTGGACACCGTCCTCAGGCCGGCAATCGAGAAGGCCTACGATCGCAGCTATCTGCCCGCCGAGCCCGGCTGGCCGCACGCTGAACCCGAGTCTGAAGAGCTGTCATCAGTGCCCGAAGAGTCTCCGGTCGCTGCCCGGTCGATCTCTCCAAGTGCACTCGCTGTGGACGAGAACCCGACCGCTGACCTGGTGCAGGCAGACGCCGAGGGCCAGGATGAGTCCGAGTCGGAGCCTCAGAATGTGACGGTCGCCGTCGACCTGGAAGGTGACACCGAGTCCGTCGACCTCGATGAGGGCACCCACGAGGCTGAGGTCGCCGAGGATCAGAGCGTGGAGACCGCAGCGTTGGCTTCGGAGGACAGCGATTCTGCGCAACTCTCGTCTGGTGCAGATTCAGAATCTTCGGACAGTGACACATCCTCGGAGGGCTCGCAGGCCTCGGACAACGACACGTCGTCGGACGGGTCCGGATCTTCGGGCAGTGAAGGTTCAGCTGGCGGTGCCGAATAGCCAAGGGCGACATGAATGTCAGCGCCCTTGAACCGATAGCACAAACCGCACTACTCACCGAGTACTGCCGTGCGCTCGACAGCCGGGCGGCTCGCCCGATCCTGGGTGACCCGCTGGCCGATCAGACGGTCAGCAAGATCGACTTCGACTTCTCCCGCCTGGCTGCCACCCCCAGCGTGGTAGCGCTGGTGGCGCTCAGGGCGAAAATGCTGGATCAACGGATCCGCGGGTTCATCGTCGACAATCCCGCGGCGGTAATCGTCGATATCGGCGCGGGACTCAACAGCGCCGTGATCCGCGTCGGCCCCCCGCCGACCGTGGACTGGTACAGCGTCGACCTGCCCGAGGTCATCGCGATGCGTCAGGCGCTGTTGACGCCGGCCGGCGCCACCGACCTGATGGTTGCGGCGTCCCTACTCCAGCCGGGGTGGGCCGAGGCCATTCCGGCGGGACGCCCGACAATGGTGTTCGCCGACGGCCTAATCGCCTTTCTGGCTGAGGCTGAGGTCATCGCGATCCTGCGCGGTATCACCGGGCACTTCGGTTCTGGGGTGATTGCGTTCAACGATTACGGTCCGGTCAGCAAGGCCAATCAGTTACTGGGCCGGCTGGCCACCTCGCGGAAAACGAACTCACCGCACAGTCAATGGCGGTTCCCCGGTTTCAAAGACGCACGGCATCCCGAAGGCTGGGACAGCGGCCTGGCTCTCATCGAGGAGGTCAGCGTGATGCGACAGCCGGAAGCTCGGCTGTTTCCTCCGGGGCTGCGGCTGGCGGGCCGGCTTTCACATCGTGTGCCGGCGATCGCCCGCAAAGCCAGAATTCTGCAGTACCTTTTCTAAAGGCCGTTCTCGGCCATTGACACCGAACCTGCGTCACGCGGCGTGCCAGGCTTTCTGCGATGCACCACCATCCTGCCGCCACGGGCGGGGGTAACGGTGACGCCGCGGCTGTGCGGCTTCTCGTCAGGCTCGGTCGTCGGCTCCAACCGAAACTCGCGGAGCAACGTGCGCAGCGTGACTTCCATCTCCATCGTGGCGAACGACGCGCCGATACAGCGCATCATGCCGCCGCCGAACGGAATCCAGGCGAATGGATTGGGCGGGTTTCCGACGAACCGATCGGGGTTGAAGGTGGCCGCGTCCGGGAAGCTCGACTCAGCCGCCATCGCCAGTTGCGTGCTGGCCAGAATTGTGTCGCCTTCGGGAATGACCCACTCCCCCAATTTGATCCGAGTTTTTGCTCGGCGAAGCGCAGCAGTCAGTACGGGTCTGGTGCGCTGTGACTCCGCAATTGTGGCCAGCATCAGCTCCGAACCGCCGGCGTCGACCTCGTCGGTCAGGCGAGTCAGAAGTTCCGGATGCCTGCGGATTCGTTCGATGGTCCAGGCCAGCTGGGTCGAGGTGGTCTCGTGTCCCGCCACCAGCATCGTCAACAGTTCGTCGACGATGTAGGCATCCGGGATGGGCTCGCCGTTGTCGTAGCGTGCCTGCAGGAGCAGTGACAGTACGTCGCCGCGTTCGGTGAACCCGGGGTCCGAACGGGCATCAGCCATCAGCGAGTTGATCAGCTCATTCATTCGACGCCGGAAGGCGCTGAACTTCCCGCCAGGACTCCACGGACCGAAATCGCGACGTACCACCGAGGGCATGAGCGCGATCTTGGAGCCGAACTCGACTGCCGCGGGCATCAGCGTACGCAGCTCGTCGAGCTCCTTGCCTTCGGCGCCGAACACCGCGCGCAGGATGGTGTTGAGCGTGATGCGCATCATCGGGTCCAGCGCCTGGAACTCGACGCCTTCCGGCCAGGTCTGTACCTCGCGGAGGACTTCTTCCTCGGTGATGACGGCGTAGCTCCGCATGCTCTTGCCGCTGAATGGTGGCATGAGCAGTTTGCGACGCGCCAGAAGTGCGTCGCCATCGAGGTTGAAGATCGACCCGGGACCGAGCACATCGCGGCCGAGATTGTTCTTGGGCCTGCCGATCAGCTCACGGCTGGTGCTGAACAGGTCCTTCACCAGGACAGGATCGCTGATCACCACGGTTTCGCCGAACACCGGGATGTTGAGAGTGAAAGTGGACCCATACCGCCGTCCCAATGCGGCGATCGCGCCGTAGCGCGCGGTCAAGACAGCGGCGCCCTGAATGAGCTTCGGTATCCGGGGACCAGGTGGTAGCCGCACCGGCTCGGTTGTCGCCGTTGCCATGTTGTCACCCCTTCATGCTCGTGCTCGGTGGATTGTGAGATTCGGACCGATTGACCGTGCTGTCAAACTCAGGCTATCGCGTAGTCCGCCAGCGGGAAGTTGTCCTGCTCTTTGACGGCCTGACGTACCGACGTCGGCCGGAAAAGTGGGGATTCGCCGGCGCTGTTGAACCAGTACGAGCGTGAGCTGGCACAGTCACCCAGTCGGAACACCGAGTCATCGAGCAGCCTCAGCATCCGGTCCAGGAACCGGGCATTGGCCGATTCGGTGACCTCGAAGGTGCGTGCTCCCTGGCGCTGCAGTTCACCGAACAAGCGGTTCATGTGGCGCATCTGGTATTCGACGGTGTCGAACCACGACATGCCGACCCAGGCATACGGGCTGGCCTGGGTCAGCATGTTCGGAAACATCGGCACCGTAACACCCTCATAGGCCTGGAACTTGTTCTCGCGCCACCACTTACCGAGGTCGCGTCCCTCCCGGCCGATCACCTCGATCGCGGGCAGGTTGGACTCCCAGACATCGAATCCGGTAGCGAGTACCAGGGTGTCGATGGAGCGCTTGGTGCCGTCCTTGGCGATGATTCCGTCCGGCTCGATCCGCTCGATGCCAGCCGTGTCCAGGTGGACGTGTCGTTTGTTGAAGGTTCGATAGTAGACGTTGGACAGCGTCGGCCGCTTGCAGCCGAAGTCGTAGTTCGGCGTGAGCTTGCGGCGCAGTTCCTTGTCCCGGATCGCCAAGAACCTGTGCAGGGCACCGATGCGTGCCGCGGCACTGTTCACCGGCCTGAATTGGCGGAACTTCCACATTGCGACAGTGACCATGACGTCCATGAACAGGTCGCTGGACAGACGCAAGAGTCGTTGTGTAGCAGGGAACTTCGCAAATAGCCGCTGTGCCGCCGGCCCGAACGAAAGGTCGAACTTGGGCATCACCCAGATCGGGGTGCGCTGGTACACCGTGAGCTCGGAGACCTCCTCGGCCAGCTTTGGAATGAGCTGCACCCCGGTAGAGCCTGTCCCGATGATCGCCGCCCGCTTTCCTTGCAGCGAGTAGCCATCGTCCCACTCCTGAGCGTGCAGCACGGTGCCCGCGAAGTCGTCGATGCCCGCAATTTCGGGTTTTTTCGGCTGGCACAGATAGCCAGTGGCAAGGATCAGAAACTGCGAGCGCAACGTCTCGCCTCCAGCCAGCGACACCAGCCAGAGTTGGGCATCTTCATCCCAACGTGCGCCTTCGACAGTGGTGTTGAAACGCATGAAACGGCGCAGGTTGTATTTGGCGGCGACGTGCTCGGCATAGGTCTTGAGCTCGTTGCCCGGCGCGTACAGGCGTGACCAGTACGGGTTGGGCTCGAACCAGTAGGAGTAGGTCGTCGATGGAACATCGACGGTCAGACCGGGATAGCGGTTCACATGCCAGGTGCCACCGAGGTCGTCCTCGCGATCGAGAATTGCGATCTTCTGATAGCCAAGGCGGTTGAGCTGAATGGCCGAACCCATTCCGCCGAACCCGGCGCCGACGATGACGGCGTCGAACTGCTCAATACTCACGGGGCGATACTACGGCGATTCCTAATCATCGCCGCCGCTGCCGGCGTTCGTGCTGCTCGACGCGCTAGTGGTGTCGGACTCGCCGGCAGCGTCCTGCGACGTCGATTCCGTCGAGTCGCTGTCGTCCTCGGTGCCGCCGAGCGTCGCACTCTGGCCGGCATCGTCCGACTCATCGACGGATTCAGCCGCCAAGTCCTCGTCGGCCGCCTCCTCTTGGGTCGCCTCCGAGATGTCCGCGTCGCTGAGGGCGTCGCCGTCATCGCCCTGATCGTCGAGAACCGCCTCGGCGGGAGACTCGGTTGTCTCCTGATCCTCGACCGGTACCGAGTCCACAATCGAGTCTTCGGCAACGGTTTCGTCCGCGGACGTTTCGTCGACGGTGGTCTCCTCAACGGCCGATGCCTCGCTGGTCGATGCCTCGGTCGCCGATGCTTCGGTGTTGGGCGCGTCAGGGGTCGACGCCTCGACGGCAGCGCCTTCCTCGGAGTTGCCCTCGTCAGCGGTCTCGGTGGTCGACGCCACCAAAGCGGTGACCGTCGAATCCGTGGATGTGCTGCCGGGCGGCAGACCATCGTCCTCGAACGGCGTCGGATCCTCTGGGTGCTCGGGGTCGCACTGTGGGCACAGGATGCTCACGAAGGGCTTGAGGAATGGAGTCACAAGAGTGTAGGGGGCGCCCTTCCACAGGAAGCTACCGGGGACGAAGGGGTTGAAGTTCTCCCACGCCGCGGCGCCCAATCGCGAGAGTGCCGCGACGATCTCGGTGAACGTGACCGGCGTTGTCTTGTTCTGCTCCGGTGGTGCCAGCATGTAGTTGATCACGCTGTACACCGGATCCATCGGGTTGAGCTGGACCGCCGCCCCGGACCACGGCACCGCAGAACCTTCCTCGCCCGGGATTTCCTCGCCGACAGCACCCTCGGCATCACTGACGGGGTTGACCAGCTCCGGGAACTGGTAGCCGTTGATGAGGTCCCAGAGCGGCACCTGGAACATCTTGCTCAGAATTGCGTTGGCGTCCTGGCAGGTCGGAGGCGCGGTGCCGGTGCAGCCGGCGTTCATCGGCAGGTTGGCCTTCGCCCACCAGGACACGTGCTCGCCCAACGGGTTCGACAGCGCCTTGAACGGAATCGTCAGGTTCGTGACGGCAGTGATCTTCGGCGGGTCGGCAGGGTCGTAGCCCAGCACGTTGGTCGGCGTGTAGACCCACCAGCTGCCGGTCACCTCGAGTGCGTGAGACAGGTCGTTGAGCCCGTCGAGATAGGCCCGCGGGATGCCGGCCAGTGCGTTGAACAAATTCGGCAGAATGTTCTGCCAAGCAGGGTTCTCCAGGTCTGGCGCAGTCACAGGTTGGTAGCTCTGCTCGGCCAGGATGTCGCAGCCGTCGGTGTTGTAGCCGGAGCAGGCCTCGCCGTTCACCGCCGCTGCCGTGGAACTGGCCGGCTCAACGGAGTCGATGGTCTCGTCCTCGGTGGCGGTCTCGCCGATGACGGTTGCGCCTTCTAGGTAATCGCGGTCATAGGCTTGATTGATGATCTCGCGCAGCGGGGCTTCCCACTGATCAGCCAGCGCGCCCAGCCCCAGATCGCGCAGCCCCTGCAAGATCGGCAGGTGCTCGGTGGGGATGTAGACGTAGGTGGTGTTGCCCTCTTTCCACACGTAGTTACCCGGTGCGTCGAGATCGGCCTGGGAGTAACCGAGGTGGATGCTGTTGAACCCAGCCCACGTGTTAGCCAGCGCAAGGAGGTTGAACGGGTTGTCCGGGAAGTCGGCGATCGGATCGAACTCGCGGGCCACGTCGAGCACCTCGTAGTCGGTGCCGGTGGGCGTCATCAGCATGTCGAACAGGCTGCCCCAGAAGAAACCGTTGATGCCGCCGTACTTGCGGCCGCTGTTGCCGAGCAGCACGATTTTCGTGTCGTCGGCTGGGGCTCCGGATTTGGCCTGCTGCTCCAGCCATGCCGAAACCACGCGTGCGCCGCCACTGAAGCCGTAGGCGACCTTGTCGCCGGCGGTGTGGTTGATGGCGAAGTCCAACCTCTGGACGTTCTCCAACAGACCGAACTCGAGGGGGCCATACGATTGGATCGCCTGGTAGTAGACCTCCTGGCAGGCCAAGGGGTCCGCGCACATCACGCCGCCGAGGTGATTCGGTACCGACCACGGTGTCGGGCTGGTGTGGAGAACGGTCGCCGGACCGGGCGGGACGAGTTCCGATGATGCCGAGGCGTTTGCCGCTGCCGCCGCCGTCGGCAATGGACCGGCCATCGTGAGTGGCAGCGCCATGAAGGGCAGCGCTGCCGTCATTGCGGCTTTGGTCGCTCGATTCACTAAAGTCCCTTTCCTGAAGAGCAGCACGTTACGGTGCGCTTCCGGCGATCGGCGACTCTGGTCAGAGCAACCGTGACCGCGCAGATTCAATTGAAGGGGCTCCCCAAGCCCTGGCCCTGCTCGTCGATCTGTAACGGAGAATACATCACAATCCGGTAATGACGGAACCAATCAGCAAACTCCTGCGTACAGGTCATGCCGTTGCACGCCAGGGTCGAATGCCCGCGGCGCGCCGGTGATCCGGTGACGAGGCCACCCGGCGCGCGGCCGCGGCAGGATCGCTCTTTCGTTGCAGTCTCGTCCTGGGTGGCGGGGCCCGCCGGGGAGCCGGACGAACAAGCCTCGGGTGCGGCTGCACGGGTCGTGGTGCCAGTGACGGCTACCGGTGCCGTGGGTGTACAGGAATTGTGCAGGAATAAGGTGCGGTAACGGTGGACGGTGATGCGGAAATCGCCGGTGGCATGCCCGTCGCGCCACCGGCTGTCGGATCGCCGAGCCGACCGGTGCTGCCTGGCTGCGCGACGCCGCGGAAGCGCGCTTCGTGCCGCCGTAACGTCTCCGGGGCCGCG
>JAGQTR010000393.1:1501-4205 GCA_020438915.1 Mycobacterium sp. | reverse complement strand
GCTACCAACTGCGCCATAGCCCCAGATACCGGTAGCAGGCTACCAGCAGCCGCGCACCCGCTGAAATCGCGAGATTTACTGTCCGGCTGCGCGCGGCAGGTCGTAGTGACGGGCGAACGCCACGTATTCCAGATGCTCGAACTCGGGATCCTCGTCGTCAATCTCCAGCACCGCGGCGCCCGGCCTGCGCAACCGCGCCGGCACGACGTCAAAGTCTTGATCGGCAGTGTTCTCCACACCCAGCCGCGCCCTGGCGACCCGCTGCGCGCGGCGGCGGCGCACCTGCGCCTCGATGCGCGTCTGCCGGCGCAGATATGCCAGATACAGGGCGGTGACCACACCTACCGAACCGCAGACCCACCACATCGTCGATGACCACGTAAACGCCGCCACGGCGCCGGCAAGCAACAGCACCGCCATCACCGTCAAGGTCCGCGCGCGGAACCGGTACTTGCGGGCAGTGACCGCTTCGGCGGTGCTCGACTCGTAGCGACGGCGCCGAGACGCGCCTATCGAATCCGCGATGCGCAGGTCGGCATCGGACGGCGCCTCCAAACCGGATGAGTCGGCAACGTACTCGTATTCATCCCGGTACTTGTCGTCATCACGGTCGTCGAGGTGGTCCTCGTACTCCCCGTCATCGAGATCGCCGTCGAAGCCGGCTTCAGGTTCGGCTGCGAGATCGCCGGTGTCGGACTCGGGATCGGCGTTTTCGTCCGTGGCATCGTTGCCGAATTTCACTGTGAGTTCGTCGTTTTCGACAACCACATCCGGCTCAGCTTCTACCGCGAGCCGTCCCACGGGCAGCGCGCCGGAATCCTCCACCACATCGACGTCGAGGTAGTCGGTCTGGCCGTCTTCTGCGTGGACACCGACGTTGGCCATGACGAGGGTCCGGCCAGGCGCCCGGTTGTCACGGTCGTCCAACTCAGCTTCCACATCGTCGGCCGAGGGACGCCAGTCCGGATCGCTGCGATGCCCGGACGCGGGCGCCCTCCGCCGACGAAGCCGGGCGGTACCGCTGCTGTTGAGTACCCGCGTCGCCAAGGCGACGTCGCTGGTCCGGCGGACCGCGTCGCGCTTGTTGATCAACATCGGAACCAGCACGAAGAGCCAGAGGACGACGAGAGAGATCCAAAGAAGAGATTGGGGGATGCTTGGCATGGCGCCTGCTCCTTTCCCCATCAGGCTAGGTCTGTGACCAGCGCATCCAAGGGCGGCGCGCCGATGACAATTACACACCTGTAATTCGCTGGGGACAAGCACCAAACGTCACTTGTGTCACATCAGTAACAACGAGACCTCAAATCGGCGCTGTCAGGCCCACGAGGCGTGACCGGCACGGACCAACCCGGAGGCCACCGACCCGTTCAATTCCTCGATCGTGATCGCCACCAGTAGGTGGTCGCGCCAGGCCCCGTCGACGTCGAGGTAGCGCTTCAGCAGTCCTTCCTCACGGAAGCCCGCCTTTGCCAGCACCGCGCGACTGGCCGCATTCTCCGGCCGCACCGTGGCCTCGACCCGGTGCAGCATGACAGGACCGAAACAATGGTCGAGGCCCAGCGCCAATGCCGCGGTGGCGACGCCACCACCGGTGGCCTCGCTGGCGACCCAGTATCCGATCCACGCTGATCGCAGCGCACCGTGCGTCACGTTCCCGATCGTGAGCTGGCCGGCGAACTGTCCGTCGAGTTCGATCATGTAGGGCAACATCCGGCCCTTTCGGGCCTCGGAACGAAGCCCCGAACACACCGATGGCCAGGATGAAACAGAGTGTCGCACTTCCCAACTGAGCTCGGTCGAAGGCTCCCACGGTTCCAGATGGCTGCGATCAGCCAGCCTTGCCTTGCTCCACTGCGCGGCGTCGCGAAGCCGGACCGGACGCAGCCGGACCAGCCCGCCGGACACCCGCAACGGCCCCACCGGCATGGGCCAACCCGGGTGTTGCGAACGGGAACTCCACAGGTTCATCACGGCGGCCATCTCGCGTTCAGCCGCGCTGGGCCAAGAACGCGACGTCAACGACCTCGCCGGTGCGGATCTGCTCCGCGTCGGTAGGGACGACGACCAGACAGTTTGCCTCGGCGAGCGTCGCCAGCAGATGCGAGGATGCGCCGGGGGCTCCGCCGAGGGCTTGCACCAGGTACTCCCCGGTGTCCTGGTCTCGCATCAACTGCCCACGCAGGTACCCCTTGCGGCCGGCCACCGAACTGATCGGCGACAGCGTGCGGGCCTGTACGACACGCCGCATCGGCTGCCGCTTGCCCAGCGAAAGGCGGATGAGCGGACGCACCATCACCTCGAACACCACCAACGCGCTGACCGGATTGGCCGGCAGCAGGAAGACCGGAACGCGCTCGGGCCCCAACTGGCCGAAGCCCTGCACCGACCCCGGGTGCATGGCGATCCGGGCGACCTCCATATCGCCCAACTGAGCCAACACCGATCGCACACCCTCGGCGGCCGCTCCACCCACCGCGCCGGCGATCACCACCGCCTCGGCCCGATTCAACTGACCTTCGACAACCTCGCGCAATTTCTCCGGCTCGGTCGTCACGATGCCGACCCGGTTCACCTCCGCGCCCGCATCGCGCCCCGCAGCCGCCAGCGCGTAGGAGTTCACGTCGTACACCTGACCATTGCCCGGCGTGCGCGAGATGTCGACAAGCTCTCCGCCCACACACATCACCGACAATCGCGGCCT
>JAGQTR010000393.1:0-1419 GCA_020438915.1 Mycobacterium sp. | reverse complement strand
CGCACCGCCACATCGCCGGGCTGCACATCATCGCCCGCGCGACGCACGTAGGCGCCCGATCGGACACCTCGCAGCACCTTGACCCGCCCATGGCCACCATCGGTCCAGCGCAACGGCAACACGGCGTCGGCCAGTGTCGGCATCGGCGCGCCGGTCTGCACTCGCGCCGCCTGCCGCGGCTGCAATCTGCTCGGAGTACGCGCACCTGCCTCGATTGTGCCCATCACCGGCAGGCTGATCTCGCGGTTGCCGACGTCATCGGAATCGAAGTCGCCCCGGCCGTCGTCACCACCGATGCCGAGGACATCGACGCTGCGCACCGCATATCCGTCGATCGCGGCTTGGTCGAACCCAGGTAGTGGACGCTCGGTCACCACCTCTTCGGCGCACATCAAACCCTGTGCTTCCGCGATTGCTACGCGTACCGGCCGTGGGGCCACCGCGGCAGAAGCTACCCGAGCCTGCTGCTCCTCCACCGAACGCAAATCACGCCTTTCTCCCGTTCAGACCCTCTCGGCCGACGCGGGCCGCACCGACGGCGCGTTGTGGATGCGCTCGGCGGTACCACCGTTAGTGCTGGGTCATACCGTCAGCGAGCCCCAACCGTTCGACCAACCACTGGCGCAACTCGGGTCCGTAGTCGTCCCGCTCCAAGGCAAAGTCAACCGCAGCCTTCAGGTAGCCGCCCGGATTTCCCAGGTCGTGTCGAGATCCGCGGTGCACCACCACGTGCACCGGGTGCCCCTCCTCGATGAGCAGCGCAATTGCGTCGGTGAGCTGCAGTTCGCCACCCGCACCGCGCGGAATTCGCTTCAGCGCGTCGAAAATCGCCCGGTCCAGGACGTAACGCCCGGCTGCGGCATACGGCGAGGGCGCGTCCTGGGCCTTGGGCTTCTCGACCATGCCCTTGACCTTCAACACATTGGGGTTGACGGCATCGGGCACGGCCTCGACGTCGAACACCCCATAGGCACTGATGTGCTCTTTGTCCACCTCGATCGCGCAGAGCACCGAACCGCCGCGCTTGGCCCGTACTTTCGACATCGTTTCCAACACCCCGGTGGGCAGCACGAGGTCATCGGGCAGCAAGACCGCGATCGCGTCCTCATCGGGGGCCAGGCTCGACTCCACGCAGCTCACCGCGTGCCCGAGGCCCAGGGGTTCGGCCTGAACCACCGACTCGACCTTGATCAACGCCGGCGCCCGCCGAACCTTCTCCAGCATCGCGTTCTTTCCGCGCGCCTCCAGCGTCCCCTCGAGAACCAGATCCTGGACGAAGTGCGCGACCACACCATCTTTGCCCTCGGAGGTGATGATGATCAGCCGTTCGGCGCCGGCCTCGGCTGCTTCTGCGGCGACCAACTCGATGCCCGGCGTGTCGACGACGGGCAGCAACTCCTTGGGCACCGTCTTGGTGGC
>JAGQTR010000392.1 GCA_020438915.1 Mycobacterium sp. | reverse complement strand
CCTTGCCGAGCGCGGCCTGCACGAGCGAGCTGAGCAGTTCGTCGTAGCTGGCGATACGGTCGGCGGCCTTGATGGTGTGGTCGAGAACATCGCCCATATACCGCCGAATTTCGACGTTGACGAGATCGTCGTGTTCGGTTCCGATGCGTTCCAGGTCGGTCGCGAGCGGGCTGACAGCGCGGCGTAATTCGACGATCTCGCGTTTGAGCAGGTAGATGCTTTCGATATTGGTCTGGGACTGCGGCGAGAAGATGTTCTCTTCCATGGAGTCGATGTCGGTCTCGATGAGGTCGGTCACGTCGAGGTAGGTGTCCACGACGCTGTCGGCAATCGCGTGCATCACTGAATACGGGCCAAGTTTGAGAGTCGCGGGTGAAGCCTCCAGGCGTTTGCGCACCCCGGCCAGCCCTCCGTGTTCGCCGTGGCGCACGGTGACGACGAAGTCGGCGCCGACGAAGATCATGACCTCACCGGTTTCCACGATCTGGCGGGCCTTGGCCATCGACTCGTGGTCGACGTACATCACCGTCTTCAGCACCAGGAACAGGGTGTCGTCGTAGCGCTCGAGCTTGGGTCGCTGGTGAGCGTGCACAGCGTCCTCGACCGCGAGTTCGTGCAGGTCGAATACGTCGGCAACGGCCTTCATCTGGTGCTCATCGGGTTCATGCAGCCCGACCCAGACGAACGCGTCGCTGCCTTCGGCCTCGATTTCGTGCACCTTCTTCAACGCAGCTGCGTGGGTGTACTTGCCGGGCAGCCGGGCGCCTTCGGAGTAGACGCCGCAGTCGACCGTCGCCCGGGCGACGGGAACGTGCATGCCGTCGGTGCGGGTGCGTGCCCCGGGGCGAAGCCGGGACGGCGGCAGCGCGCGAAATGACGGCATCGGCGGACCTCCCTCCGGTTCGAGGTACCCCTTCTCGGTAGCAGGGATCGTACGCGTCCCGCGTGACCTGATCGGTTGACCAAAATTCGTTTCGCGCGGGCAGCCAATTCCAGTGAGCCCGGCCTGTCGGATACCCTGACGGCCGTGTCGGAAACCGTGCGCACGCCCCAGGTTGTGATTGAAGACAACGAGATCTTCGAGGCCCATGAGGGTGGCAAGCTCTCGGTGGAACTGAAATCGCCCCTGGATACGCAGCGAGCATTGTCGATTGCCTATACCCCCGGGGTGGCGCAGGTCAGCCGCGCGATCGCCGCCGATGCCACGCTGGCCAAGCGCTACACCTGGGCGAACCGGCTGGTAGCGGTGATCAGCGACGGCAGCGCGGTGCTCGGGCTGGGCGATATCGGGCCGGCGGCGTCACTGCCGGTGATGGAGGGCAAGAGCGCGCTGTTCAAGACTTTCGGCGGCCTCGACTCGATCCCGATCGTGCTCGACACCAAGGATCCCGACGAGATCGTCGAGACGATCATCCGGCTGCGGCCGACGTTCGGCGCGGTCAATCTCGAAGACATCTCCGCACCCCGTTGCTTCGAGATCGAGCGTCGTGTCATCGAGGCGTTGGACTGCCCGGTCATGCACGACGATCAGCACGGAACCGCCATTGTCGTGCTCGCGGCGTTGCTCGGTGCCAGCGAGGTGCTGGGCCGTGACATGCACACGTTGAAGATCGTCATCTCCGGCGCCGGTGCCGCCGGCATCGCGTGTGCGAACATCCTGCTGGCCAAGGGCATCGGCGACATCACGGTGCTCGACAGCAAGGGCATCGTCCACACCGATTGCGACGATCTGAATCCGTTCAAGGCCGAGTTGGCCACCAGGACCAACCCGCGCGGACTCCGCGGTGGCATCGCCGAAGCGCTCGATGGCGCCGACGTGTTCATGGGTGTTTCGGCCGGGCTGGTGCCAGAGGAGTTGATCGCGAAGATGGCACCGGGCGGCATCGTGTTCGCGATGTCCAACCCCGACCCCGAGATCCACCCCGACGTGGCGCGCAAGTACGCCGCCGTCGTGGCCACCGGCCGCAGCGATTTCCCGAACCAGATCAACAACGTCCTGGCCTTCCCTGGCGTTTTCCGGGGCGCGCTGGACGCGGGCGCGCGGCGGATTTCCGAGAAGATGAAGGTCGCCGCGGCCGAGGCCATTTTCTCCGTCGTGGGCGATGACCTGGCGGTCGACCACATCGTGCCGAGTGCGCTGGATCCCCGGGTGGGTCCCGCAGTGGCGGCCGCGGTCGCCGCGGCGTCACAGGAATCGGACGACTGAGCCCCACCCGCACCCTGAGCCGGCTGGCGTCCGTGCTGGTCGCTCTGCTGGTCGCTGCGGGCTGCGGCGGGCCGCCGCCGGCACCGTCGATCCCGGTCGGATCCACCTCCGATCCGGAGTCAGAACTTGTGGCCCACCTGTATGCGGCCGCGCTGCGGTTCTACGGAAACCCGGCCCACGTCCGGACCGTACCGGACCCGTTCGGTGGACTGGACTCGGGCGAGATCCGCGTCGCCCCGGGTTTCACCGGCCGGCTGCTGCAGCGGCTCGAACCGGATGCGCCGGCGCGATCGGAAGTGCAGGTGTACCGCAGCCTGGTTTCGGCGCTGCCCGAGGGTGTCGCCGCCGGCGATTACACCACTTCGGCGCAGGACAAACCCGCTATCGCGGTCACCGAGATGACTGCCGAGGACTGGGGTGCACGCGACGTGACCGAGCTCGTCCGGCGCTGTGGCGAGGTGTCGCTCGGCGCGCTCACCGGCGCATCCCGGCCGTCGGTGCTCGGCATTTGCGAATTGCCCAAGGCGCGCGAATTCGCCGATGAGGCAGCATTGTTCGGGTCTCTGCAATCGGGAGAGATCGATGCGGCGTGGACGACGACCGCCGCCCCGGACGTACCGTCGGAGGTGGCCGTGCTGTCTGACAAAACGGCGCTGATTCGTGCGGAGAACCTGGTGCCGCTGTATCGGCGCAACGAGCTGACCGAGTCTCAGGTGCTCGCTCTCAACGAGATCGCTGGTGTGCTGGGTACCGCGGGACTGACCGAGATGCGTCGTCAGGTCGCCGAGGGTGCCGACCCCGGTGCGGTGGCCGGGCAGTGGCTCGAGGCCCACCCGCTCGGGATCGGGAACTAACCCTCTCCCCGTTCCCCGCGAGCGCGCGTGTTTGCGCGTCGGCACGCCGTACGGGGCGGCATTTTGCGCACCTTGGGCCCCTCCGCCGGCGCTTAGTGTGCCGGCGGAGCCAACCTCGACATGATTCTGGGCAGAAACGACTGGTAGCCGGCGCCGACGGCGCGAATGACGATTTCGAACACCTTGGCATCGTTGCCCACCAACACCCTGGCCTTGTTCTTGCGCACCCCGTCGAGGATGACGCTGGCGGCCTTCTCGGGGGTGGTGTTGGCGAGCTTGCTGTCGAACATCTGGGCCAGCGCCTCGGGGTCCAGGCCGTCGGCGGCGGTGGCATTGCGCGCAATCGCGGTCTTGATGCCGCCGGGATGCACACACGTGACCTTGACGGGGTGGCCGGCCAGCTTCATCTCCTGGCGAAGCGCCTCGGTGAAGCCGCGTACCGCGAATTTCGCCGCGTTGTAAGCACCCTGGCCGGGCACCGCGAACAAGCCGAACACGCTGGAGATGTTCACGACGTGCCCGTCGCCGGAGGCGATCAGGTGCGGCAGGAATGACTTGGTGCCATTCACCACGCCCCAGAAATCGACATCCATCACCCGCTCGATGTCCTTGTACTGGGCGACCTCGATGTCGCCGGTGAACGCGATACCGGCGTTGTTGTAGATCTGGTTGA
>JAGQTR010000391.1 GCA_020438915.1 Mycobacterium sp. | reverse complement strand
GCCTGGAAGAAGGAGTAGCCGGTGGTCTGGTAGTCGGTGAGGTACATCAGGTTCTCCGGATCGGTGATCACCACCGCGTCGAGCTGCCGGCGCGCCATCCGCTCCCGCAACTCCGTGAGGCGTCGCTCGTATTCGGCGGGCTCGAATGTCATGTCCTCGCGGGTCCTCATGCGACGGCCCCCGCCACCGCCCCGGCCAGGGTGTCCAACCCTTGCGCGAGGTCGTCGTCAGGGATGGTCAGCGGCGGAAGCACTTTGAGCACCCGGCCGTCCGTGCCGCACGGCCCGATCAGCAGCCCGTTCTGGAAGCAGGTGGCCTGCACCTGCTTGGCCAGCGCCCCGTCGGCGACGTCCAGGGCCTGCATCATGCCGCGGCCGCGCACTTCCCAGTTGCGGTCGGGGTGCTCGGCGGCAATCGAGGCCAGCGCCGCGCGCATCCTCTCGCCCTTGGCCCTGACCGCAGACATGAGGGTGTCGTCGGTGAAGTAGTCCAGCGCCGCGGTGCCGGCCACCATCGACAGTCCCTGCCCGCGGAAGGTGCCGGTGTGCGCGCCTGGCCCCCAGTGCGCGTCGTGCTCGGGTTTGTTGAGGCAGACCGCGATCGGGGTGCCGAAGCCGCCAAGCCCCTTGGCCAGGCAGATCACGTCGGGGTCCAAGCCCATGCCGTCGAAGCTGAAGTAGCTGCCGGTGCGCCCGATTCCGGCCTGGATGTCGTCGATGATGAACAGCGCACCTGTCTCGTGGGCGAGGTCCTGCAGCTGGTGCAGCCAGTCGCCGCTGGCCACGTTCACCCCACCCTCGGCCTGCACCACCTCCACCAGGAACGCCGCCGGCGGCGTAAGCCCGCTGGAACCGTCCGCCAGTGCGGCGGCGTAGTGGTCGAGCGCGTTCTTACCGCCGGGCGCGGTCTCGAACGGCAGCCGAACCACGTCGCGCAGTGGCACGCCGGCCCAGCGGCGGAAGGCGTCGTTCGCGGTGGCGGCCAACGAGCCCAGCGTCATGCCGTGGAAGCCGTGACTGAACGCCACCACCTCACGCCGGCCGGTCACCAGCCGGGCCAGCTTGAGGGCGGCCTCCACCGCGTTGGTTCCGGTCGGGCCGGTGAACTGCATCCGGTGGTTCATGCCGCGCGGCGCCAGGATCACGTCATGGAAGCGGGTGAGGAATTCCCGTTTGGTGGTGGTGGACAGGTCCAGGCTGTGCGCGATGCCGTCGGCCTCCAGAAACTCGATCATGGCCTGTTTCATCCGCGGGTCGTTATGCCCGAAGTTCAAAACGCCTGCGCCGGCGAAGAAGTCGATATAGGAGCGGCCGTCCTCATCAAGGATGCGGGCATTGGATGCCGAGGCGAACACCGTGGGAAAGGCCCGGCTGTACGCGCGGACTTCGGACTCGTAGTTCTCGAACGCGGTGGTGTCCATCTGTCTCCTTCTTGCGGTGGTGGTTCCTACCCGGGCCCCTCGATGACCGGCACCGGGGCACCGGCCAGCTCGATCAACAGCCGACCGACCGGGTCGATCAGCGCGTCGTCGAAGTCGTAGCGGGCGTTGTGTAACGGCGCCGCGTCTGCGGGCCCGCCGCCGATCAGCGCGAAGGCGCCCGGCACCTGCTGCAGGTAGTAGCTGAAATCCTCCGAGGCCATCACCGGTGCCTGGACGGTGTGCTGGGTCCAATCGGCGCCGAACACCCCGGTCAGGGACCCTCGCATTTCGGCTGCCGGGCCGGGGTGGTTCACGGTGGCGTCATAGCGGGGGTAGGTGTGCACTGTCGCGGTCACCTGGTGTGCGGCGGCGGTGGCCGTGGCGATCTGGGAGATCGCGGCGAACACCTCGTCGCGGGCTTTGCCGTCAGGCACCCGGATGCTGCCGGCCAGTGCGGCCACCTCGGGGGTGACGGTGGCCGCCGACGCGGCCTCGAGTGAGGTCACGGCCAGCACCGCGGCCTGCTGCGGTGCGAGTCGGCGCGCCACCACCTGCTGCAGGGCAACGGTGACCGCCGCCGCGGCGAGCACCGGGTCACGGGTGGTCTCCGGCTGCGAGGCGTGCCCGCCGCGCCCGCGCAACTCCACCCGGAAGGTGCCGTTGGCGGCCATCACCGCACCGTCGGGGCAGATCGCGTGGCCCAGATCCAGTCCCGGCCAGTTGTGCCAGCCGAAGACCACGTCCACCGGCCGGGGTGCGTTCAGACAACCGTCTTCGATCATCCGAGCAGCACCGTGCCCGCCCTCCTCGGCCGGCTGAAACAGCAGGGTGACCGGCCCGGGCAGGGTGTCCTCGTGGGCCTTGAGCCAGCGCGCCACCGCGATGAGGGTGGCGGTGTGTCCGTCGTGGCCGCAGGCGTGCATCACGGCGTCGTTTTCCGAGGCGTAGGGCAGGCCGGTTTCCTCGGTGATCGGCATGGCGTCCAGGTCGGCGCGCAACGCCACGTGCCGGCCGGGTGCGTGCGGCGCAAGGGTGCCGACGGTGCCCGTGTCCGCGCAGTCGCGGTGGGCGATGCCGGCAGTATCAAGGATCTCGCGGACGGTGGCGGCGGTGGCATGCTCCGCCCAGGCGGTCTCGGGGAGGCGGTGCAGGTCGCGGCGGACTCGTTGTGCCTGTGCGACGGTCTCGGGCCACGCTGTGATGATCGATCTCCTCCGATTGCAGCCCCGCTCGGTCTGCCGCCAACCTACCGGAGAGTGCGGCGGGGGAAGATCAGGGGCGAAAGGTCGGACTCACCCGCGCTGCATCAGCCCGCGTTCAACGTCGGCCTCCCACCGCCGATGGGTCTGCCGGTCACCGGCGCAGGCGCGCAGAACCAACGTGGTCTTGTTGTTTAGGCTGCGATTGGCGAGATGCCGGATGTGTTGACGAGGGGGTTTTTCCGGCCTTCGTGGCGAATCCGAGCACCGTAGGGTTGTTCAGAACTTCGCACGAGTGGTATCCACCCCCATGTGAGAGCGATCGCGCGGGAGCGCCACATCCTGTGATGGTCACCCGGTCATACCGAGGTAGACCAATAGCCCGCGCTCCAGCTGCAGCATCTCGGTCGTCGATACCTTGCCGA
>JAGQTR010000022.1 GCA_020438915.1 Mycobacterium sp. | reverse complement strand
TGTTCCTGCGCTGCAACATCTGGCGGGAAGCCGCCGAGAACGTCGCCGAGAGTCTGGTTCGCGGTTCGCGGGTGATCGCCAGCGGCCGCCTCAAGCAGCGTTCGTTCGAAACCCGCGAGGGCGAGAAGCGCACTGTGGTGGAACTCGAGGTCGACGAGATCGGCCCGTCGCTGAAGTACGCGACGGCCAAGGTCAACAAGGCCAGCCGCAGCGGCGGTGGCGGCGGCGGATTCGGTGGCGGAGGCGGCGCGAGCGCCAGCTCCCGGCCTGCCGAGCAGCAGCCCAAGGAGGACCCGTGGGGCAGCGCGCCCGCGTCGGGTTCGTTCGGTGGTGCCGACGATGAACCACCCTTCTGATCCATCCCAACTCATCAGTGATTTGTAGAAAGAGATAGACACATGGCCAAGGCCACCAAGCGTCGTCCGGCGCCCGAGAAGCCGATCAAAACCCGCAAGTGCGTGTTCTGCTCCAAGAAGGGCAAGAACACGGTCATCGACTACAAGGACACCCAGTTGCTGCGCACCTATATCAGCGAGCGCGGAAAAATCCGTGCCCGCCGGGTGACCGGTAATTGCGTCCAGCATCAGCGAGATATCGCGATCGCGGTGAAGAACGCCCGCGAGGTCGCGTTGCTGCCGTTCAGCTCGGCGACGCGGTAAGCAGCGAGAAGCCCAGACAGGACGAAGACATGAAATTGATTCTGACCACCGAGGTCGAGAACCTCGGCTCAGCCGGCGATGCGGTCGAGGTCAAGGACGGCTACGGCCGCAACTACTTGCTGCCTCGCGGGCTGGCCATCGTGGCCACCCGCGGCGCGCAGCGCCAGGCCGAAGAGATCCGTCGCTCCCAGGAGCTCAAGAGCGTCAAGAGCCTCGAGCACGCCAACGAACTGAAGGCAGCCATCGAGAACCTCGGCCCTGTTGAGTTGGCCGTCAAGACCGCCGGTGACTCCGGCAAGCTGTTCGGTTCGGTGACCGCTGCGCACGTCGTCGCGGCCATCAAGAAGGCCGGCGGGCCGAATCTCGACAAGCGGACCGTCAACCTTCCCAAGGCGCATATCAAGGCGGTCGGCACCCACCCCGTCGCGGTGCGGCTGCATCCGGATGTTGACGCGTCGGTGTCACTGAACGTGGTGGCAGGCTAGCCAGGCCAACGGCAAAGAGTTCCGACACGGTCGGGTGAGGACCAGAGGGTCCGCACCCGGCCGTTGCCGTTTGGGGCGAACTTTTTGGTGCTTTTAAACCACAGCGAACCCAACCGGGTGTTAACCTGCCCGGCGCCGCGGCGAAGCACAACACGCCCGAAAGGGAATACGGCACGACACGCCGACCAATTTCCCATCCACAGCTGTTCGACCCATCTACGGTGCGCTGAGCTGCGCAGACATAGTTTTTGACAACATTGCTCCACAGGTTCTCCCCAGCGGCCCAACATGGTCCACCTGATCTGTCCACACGCCATCCACAGGTCCATCAACAGGGTGGGCTTGATTCCCGCTCAGCAACGTCTAGCGTGAGCCGTCGCGGGCAAAGCTGGCCGCCCTGCGGGGTTTTGTCGGGGCTCAGGCTTAGAGTCGCAGCATGCCGGATGTCGAATGTACGTTCGATCGCAATGTTGAGGGGGTCGCTGCCGCGTGGCAGTCGTAGATGATCTGGGGCGCCCCGGCGGTTCGTCGGAACACAGTGCGCCCCCGAGCGAGGATTTCGGTCGCCAGCCGCCGCAAGATGCGGCCGCCGAACAGGCCGTGCTGGGCGGCATGTTGCTGAGCAAGGATGCGATCGCCGACGTACTGGAGAAGCTGCGCCCCGGCGACTTCTACCGCCCGGCGAATCAGAACGTCTACGACGCCATCCTGGATCTCTACGGTCGCGGGGAGCCCGCCGACGCCGTGACTGTCGCTGCCGAGCTGGACCGCCGCGGGCTACTGCGCCGCGTCGGCGGGGCGCCGTATCTGCACACGCTGATCTCGACGGTGCCCACAGCAGCCAACGCCGGTTACTACGCCAGCATCGTCTCGGAGAAGGCACTACTGCGCCGGCTGGTGGAGGCGGGCACCCGGGTCGTGCAGTACGGGTACGCGGGAGCCGAAGGGGCCGACGTCAACGAGGTCGTCGACCGCGCACAGGCCGAGATCTACGACGTCACCGAACGGCGGACGTCCGAGGACTTCGTCGCGCTCGAAGAGCTGCTGCAGCCCACCATGGACGAGATCGACGCGATCGCC
>JAGQTR010000390.1 GCA_020438915.1 Mycobacterium sp. | reverse complement strand
ACTACACCGGCGTGATCTACCGGGCCATGGGTTTCCCGACCCGGATGTTCACCGTCTTGTTCGCGCTGGGCCGGTTGCCCGGGTGGATCGCCCATTGGCGGGAGATGCACGGCGAACCCAACAAGATCGGCCGTCCGCGCCAGATCTACACCGGCTACACCGAACGGGACTACTCGGAGTTGGACAACCGGTGAATGCCGGCTCCGATTGACAGCCCGCCCGTGTGAGTGAAGCCGTCGTCGAACCGCTGAGCCCGCGGCGCAAGGCCATCGTCTTGGGCTCGTTGTGCCTGAGCCTGCTGATCGTGTCGATGGACGCGACGATCGTCAACGTCGCGATACCGAGCATCCGCGCCGACCTGGCCGCCACGCCGACGCAGATGCAGTGGGTGATCGACGTCTACACGCTCGTGCTGGCGTCGCTGTTGCTGTTGTCGGGTGCCACCGGAGACCGCCTCGGCCGACGGCGCACCTTCCAGGTGGGCCTGTCGATCTTCGCCCTCGCCTCCTTGCTGTGCAGCCTGGCGCCCAACATCGAAACGCTGATCGCGGCCAGGCTGCTGCAGGCGATCGGCGGCTCGATGCTCAATCCCGTCGCCATGTCGATCATCACCCAGGTATTCACCGGACGGGTGGAGCGAGCGCGGGCGATCGGCATCTGGGGCGGTGTCGTCGGGATTTCGATGGCGCTCGGCCCGATCGTGGGCGGAGCGCTCATCGAGTACGTCGGCTGGCGCGCGGTGTTCTGGATAAATCTGCCGATATGCGCGCTGGCGATACTGTTGGCGGCCGTCTTCGTGCCCGAATCCAGGTCGGCGAGTATGCGCGACGTGGACCCCATCGGCCAGGTGCTCGGGGTGACGTTCTTGTTCGGCATGGTGTTTTTTCTGATCGAGGGTCCGGCCAGGGGCTGGGGCGAACCCGCCGTCGCCACGGTCGGTGTCATCACCGTGCTGGCTTTCGTGGCCTTCGTGCGCTACGAGGCCGCGCGTGCCGATCCGTTCGTCGATCTTCGATTCTTCCGAAGCATTCCGTTCTCCTCGGCGACAATCACCGCCGTCGCCGCATTCGCCGCGTGGGGCGCTTTCTTGTTCATGATGTCGCTGTATCTGCAAGGCCAACGGGGATTCTCGGCGATGGATACCGGCCTGATCTATCTGCCGCTCGCTGTCGGCGCACTCATCTTCGCCCCGCTGTCGGGAAGGCTCGTCGGCCGATACGGCGCCCGTCCCTCCCTGCTGATCGCCGGAATCCTGATGACCGCAGCGATGCTGTTGCTCACCGGGTTGCGCGCCGATACCCCGGTCTGGCAACTGCTGGTGATCTTCGCCGTGTTCGGCATCGGCTTTTCGACGGTTAACGCGCCCATCACCAACGCAGCGGTCAGCGGAATGCCGACGGATCGCGCCGGTGCCGCCTCGGCGATCGCTTCGGCCAGCCGTCAGGTGGGGGTCAGCGTCGGGGTGGCCCTGTGTGGTTCGGTTGCCGGCGCCGCACTTGCCGATCCGAGCGTCGACTTCGCCCGCGCCGCGCGGCCGCTGTGGCTGCTGTTCGCCGGGGTGGGGGTGCTGATCTTCGCGCTGGGTTTCTACTCGACATCACCGCACGGGCTCCGCTCAGCCGAACGGTTGGCACCGCTGATCGCCGGGCCCCATGGCGGCAGCGACGGCGTCGGTTAACTCTCCAGCACCGCCATGGCCGCGTTGTGCCCGCCGATGCCGGACACCGCGCCGCCCCGACGAGAACCCGAGCCGCATAACAGGATTCGATCATGACTCGTCGCGACTCCCCAGCGGCGGGCCGGGGTGTTCAGGGGCTCGTCGTCTTCGGCGAACGGCCACGTCAACCCGCCGTGGAAGATATTGCCGGCAGTCATACCCAGGGCGTGCTCGAGGTCAGCGGTCGTCTTGGTCTCGATGCACGGCTGGCCGGCCGAGTCGTCCATCAATACATCCTGAACCGGCTCGGCCAGAACCGAATTCAGTGAGTCCAGTACCGACGACGTCAGTCGGGCGCGAATCCGTTCGGGGTCGTCGACCGCCAGCCGATGCGGCGTATGCAGGCCGAACACCGTCAACGTGTGCGCTCCGGAGCTACGTAATTCCTTCGACAGGATCGTCGGATCGGCAAGCGAGTGGCAGTACACCTCACACGGAAGCGGGTCTGGTACGGCGCCGGCATCGGCACGGTCGAACGCGGCGTCGAGCTGACGGTAACCCTCGTTGACGTGGAAGGTGCCGCCGAAGGCCTGCTCGGGTGTGACGGTGCGGTCGGCCAGGCGGGGTAGCCGGCGCACCATGAGGTTGACCTTGACCTGAGAGCCCGGGGCCAGATTCGGCTCGGGGCTGCCGGTCAACTGGGCCAGTGCCGCCGGTGTCACGTTCGCCAGCACGACGCGGCCGTGCACCACGAGGTCCTCGACACCACGGCGGTAGCGCACATCGCCGTCCGGTGTGATCGCGTAGACGTCGGCACCGGTGGTGATTTCGGCGCCATGGCCGACAGCGGCGGTGGCCAGCGCCCCGCTGACCGCGCCCATCCCGCCGATCGGAACGTCCCATTCTCCGGTGCCGCCGCCAAGCAGGTGGTAGAGGAAGCAGACGTTCTGCGTCAGCGACTGTTGGTCGGTGCGCGCGAACGTTCCGATCAGCGCGTCGGTAGCCATCACGCCACGGACCAGGTCACTGCGTACCGCTTCAGTGATCGCATGCCCGATCGGAGCGCAGATCAGCGCCTCCCACGCGGCGTCGGCATCGGCGCCGGCGCTGCTCACATGCCGGCGGGCCTGCGTGCGGGTGCGCAGCGGTTCGGTGAGCGTCGACCACAGCGGCTCGGTGACCAGCCGGCAGCGCCGGTAGAAATCGGCCAAAGCAGTCTCATCGGCTGCGGCGCCAACGGAGGCGAACGTGCTCCGCGGGCCGATCAACAGACCGGTGCGTCCGGCGGTGGCCGGATCCGGCGTGTAGGACGAAAAACGGCGCCGCGCCAGCTGAACGTGAGCGCCCAGATCCTCGACGATCCGCCTCGGCAGCAGGCTGACCAGGTATGAGTAGCGGGAAAGCCGCGCGTCCACTCCGTCGAACACCGGCGCCGAGACCGCTGCACCGCCGACGGTGTCCAGGCGCTCGAGCACCAGCACTCGTCGACCGGCTCGCGCCAGGTAACCGGCGGCTACCAGAGCGTTGTGACCGCCGCCGACGATGACTGCGTCGAACGCAGCGCGTCTCATCGAGCCTTCCCGAGGTCACGCGGAACGATGCCGGTTCGTTGTTTCGCCGGCTCGTATTGTCAACGCCAAGAGTAGCCGGGTCGCCGCAGGCTCTGATTGATTCTGAGCCAGTTCGCGTCAAGAGCAGCGCGGTTGCCTTACGCTCACTATCGGATGCATCCCGCCCGTGTCGAGTCGTTAGGTGACGCCCGTGCCCAAACATCGCAAACCACGATCCAGGCGGCCCGTCCCCCTGCTCATCACTGGCCTGGGCGGGGTTGCGTTGTTGAGCTACGGAATGCCGACGGCCGCGGATTCGGAGGTGAAGGCTCCGCCTGCGGTTCAGCTAACCAGCCTCGAGTGTCTGATGAATGACGCTCTCTGTAACGGCGATGAGGCGTCCATCGGCTCCGCCGGGGCCGCCGGTTCCGACCATTCCGCTGAAACGGCGGCGGCCACTCCGGTTATCAGCCTGTATGACTATCTGTTCGGTAACGGCACAGCTCTACATCCAGATGCCGGCATCCTCACCGGTAACGGATACAGCTTCACCGAAAACGACGTCGACCAGACTCCGTACTGTGTCGCGGGCCAAGCCTGCAACGGGGGTAATGCGGGCCTACTGTTCGGCCGTGGCGGTGACGGCTTCGAAGGAGGAAATGGCGGCAACGCATACCTCTTCGGCCGCGGAGGCAACGGTGGCAACGCAGTCGACGGTCTGCGGGTCGGCAAACCGATCGACGGTGGCGACGGCGGCCGCGGCGG
>JAGQTR010000389.1 GCA_020438915.1 Mycobacterium sp. | reverse complement strand
GAGATCAACGCCGCCAACCAGCAGAAGGGCCACTCGAACGCGCCTGACGTGTTCGACCTCAGCCAGGCGGTGGCGTTGGCGAACACGTCGATGTTCGCGCCGTACAAGGTCGCGACGTTCGACGACATCCCGTCGGCGTTCAAGGATGCCGACGGCACCTGGGTCAACGACTACGGCGGCTACGTCTCGATCGGGTTCGATTCGGCGCAGGTGCCCCCAGTCACCGGCGTGGACGATCTGCTTAAACCCGAGTACCGGGGCAAGGTGGCGCTCAACGGAGACCCGACCCAGGCCGGAGCGGCATTCTCCGGCGTTCTGATGGTGGCGCTGTCCCAGGGCGGTTCGGTCGATGACATCGCGCCCGGTGTCGAGTTCTTCCGCAAGCTGACCGAGGCCGGAAACTTCCTGCCGGTCGACCCGACACCGGCCACCATCGAGTCCGGCGAGACGCCAGTGGTGATCGACTGGACCTACACCAATGCCAGCGAGACCAAGACGCTGCCCACCTGGCAGGTCGTCGTTCCCCCCGAGCACGTGGTGGCCGGCTACTACTACCAGGCGATCAATAAGGACGCGCCCCATCCCGCGGCTGCTCGACTGTGGCAGGAGTTCCTCTACAGCGATGAGGGCCAGAACCTGTTCGCCCAGGGTGGGGTGCGACCCGTGCGGGCCGACAACATGATCGCCGACGGCACGCTGGATGTGGCGGTTGCTGCCACGATGCCGATCGTCGACGGGCCGGTGACGGTGCCGACGCCCCAGCAGACCGAGGTGGCCTCAAAGTATCTGGCGGACAACTGGGCCGCAGCGGTGGGCTGATGCGGCTGGCCGCGAGTGAATCTGGCGCGCGAAACGACGCTGACCGTCGCTTTTCGCGCCCGATTCACACGTCTTGGACCGGCTCGATACCCAGATCGCGGTAGCTGACCAGCGCGAAGAACGGCACACCGTGTTTGGCGAACCGCCTGGCGGCGATGTCGCCGCGGTCCACCATCGGGATCACTCCGGTCGCCACCGCACCGACCGCGGTGACCCGCTCGAGGGCGATCTCGGTGGAACCGCCGGTGCTGATGACGTCGTCGACCAGCAGCACCCTGGTGCCTGGCTGCAGCCGAGTACCCTCGATCCACTGCTCGCGCCCGCGCTGCTTCTGCTCCTTGCGTACCGAGAACCAGGCCTTCCCGGTGATCATGGCTACGCCGTGCGCCAGCGGGTCTGCACCCATGGTCAAACCGCCCACCGCGTCGAACTCGATGCCGTTGGCGGCAGCCAGGTCGGCGACCGCCCGGCTGACCAGTGCCAGCCGCTCGCCGGTGTCGACGGCGTACTTGCCGTCGATGTAGTCGTGGCTGAGCTGGCCGCTGGCCAGCCGGAACGGCTCGTCGCGACGCTCGTAGCCCCGGCTGCGGATCAGGTCGAACGCCGCCTGCCAAGTATCCGGACGTCCAGACAGACCGGATGATGAACTTTGCTCAGCCATGCCGATGATCGTATTGCACCGGCGGCGACGCTCTCAGCCCTGGCGTGCGCGGCGCGTCAAATCGACTGTCGCGGAGCGTAATTCATCGATAGAGCCGATCGGGCTGGGGTAGCCGATTCGGGTGTAGGCCAGGCCGCGGTCGGTGGTCAGCCGTAGATCCAGACCGTATCGGTCGATCCCGGTGCAGGTGGCGGCGGTGGTGTCGGGGTAGCCGCCGAGCGTGCGCGCCATCGCCGCCAGCGCTTCGGCGTGGTCGCTGTTCAAGTGGGCGATGGCGTCCGCAGACAAGGGCGTGACCGGGTCGGGTTCGGCCTCGGCATACGCCCGGCCGCTGGTCGAATCCATCCGGCCGTAGCCGCCGACCCAGCGAACCCGGGTCACCCGCAACACCCACAACGAGAAATCGCTGTAATCGATGTAGTACTTCGCGGCCGCCACGGCCGACAGGTGCGCCTCGCGGGCGGCGTTTCGTTCGTCACCGTCGGGTTCCTCGACGTGCCCGGCCAGGGTGATGCGACCGCTGGCCAGTGGATCGGGCTGGGTGCCCGGGGCGACGATCGCGATGCTGGCCCGGGGATCCCCCGCGAGGTTGCGGCCGTGTTCGGCAAGGTTGGACACGCACAGTACGGGCGCGCCGCCCAGCAGACCGTAGGTGACGAACGACGCCCACGGGTCGCCGTCTGCGGTGAGGGTGGCCAGCGTTGCGGTGTTCGTCGATGCGGCGATGGTGCGCGCCTCCTCGGCCGCCGAGGGGCGCGCGGTGTTGACCGGTTCGGTCAGCGGTGGAGGCACCGTGGGTGCATCTCCCGGGTCGCCATGGTCACGTGTCGAGCCGCCGGAGGTCACGTCGGCACGATAGCGCGTCCGGCCGGGTGGTTCGTTTCCCGGCATGCTGGGTAGGTTGGAAGATTGTATGGATGACTTCACTCGCACGCGCCCGGCAGACCCCGCAGCGGGTACGCACGTCGAGATAGGCCCCGGGGGCCGCTCGGTCGAACATCCCAACGCCGACGACTTCAGTCACGCCCGGGCGCTACCCGAGGACCGCACCTGGTTCAAGAGCGCGGTGTTCTACGAGGTACTGGTCCGCGCCTTCTACGATTCGAACTCCGACGGTGTGGGAGATCTGCGCGGGCTGACCGAACGCCTCGACTATCTGAAGTGGCTTGGCGTGGACTGTCTTTGGCTCCCGCCGTTCTACGATTCGCCGCTGCGCGACGGCGGATACGATATTCGCGACTTCTACAAGGTGCTGCCCGAGTTCGGCACCGTCGAGGATTTCGTCGAGTTGCTCGACGCGGCGCACCGTCGCGGCATCCGGGTGATCACCGACCTGGTGATGAACCACACCTCCGAATCGCACGCCTGGTTCCAGGAATCCCGGCGCGACCCCGACGGTCCCTACGGCGACTACTACGTCTGGAGCGACACCAGCGACAGGTACCCCGACGCCCGGATCATCTTCGTCGACA
>JAGQTR010000388.1 GCA_020438915.1 Mycobacterium sp. | reverse complement strand
CTACATTTCGGCGCAGTTATTTAGACAAGTTTTGTTGCGAGCTTGCGCTCCCAGGCCAGCGCATGCGCGACGATGGTGTCCAGGTCGTCGTGTTTCGGCTGCCAGCCGAGCGTCTCGCGCACCTTGTCCCCGCGGGCGATGAGCGCGGCCGGGTCGCCCGCGCGGCGTGGCTGCTCGCGGACGTCCAGTGTCACGCCGCTCACGCGCTCTACCGAGTCGATCACCTCGCGGACGGAGTAGCCGTGGCCGTAGCCGCAGTTGAGCAGCAGCGACTCGCCGTCTTTCTCCAGCCACTCGAGCGCCTTGATGTGCGCGTCGGCGAGGTCCTCGACGTGGATGTAGTCGCGGATGCACGTGCCGTCCGGCGTCGGGTAGGTGTCGCCGAAAACCTTGGGACGTACACCAGAGGTTATCGCCCTGAAGACCTTTGGAATCAAATTGTTCTCGCCACGGTCGGCCATCTTCGGTTCGGCAGTACCTGCCACATTGAAGTAGCGCAGCGCCGACCAGCTGATCCCGTGCGCCGCCGCAACATCGCGAATCATCTGCTCGCACATCAGTTTTGTCCACCCGTACGGCGACGATGGCGCAGTGGGCGACGTCTCGATCACCGGGCTTTCTGAAACAACCCCGTATACCGCGGCACTCGAGGAGAACAGAATGCGCGGTGTCCCGGTGGCGACCATTGCCGACAGCACCCTGTGCATTCCGACCAGATTTTCGCGGTAGTAGTACAGCGGATCGGCAACGGACTCCTCGACGGCCTTTTTCGCTGCGATGTGCACGACTGCCTCCGCTGAATGTGCACGCAATGATGATTCGACGAAGGCTTCATCGAGCAAGGAACCAACGAACAGCGCAATGCCGGGGGAGAGGCGGCTTCGGCTGCCCGTCGAGAGGTCGTCGAGGGCGGCGACAGTGTGCCCCGACTGCTCCAACGCCCTAATGACGTGTGCTCCAATGTATCCGGCGCCGCCGGTCACCAAAATTCTCACCGCGAAACTCCTATGGCTGAAGTTCATTCGATGCATTGCTGCCAAATGTCTATCCGGTTAGCGCTCTTACCGGCCTCGCGAACGGGTCTACTGTATCGGCCCTGCGGTGGGGGCCGTGGTGGTGTTGGGCGCGGAGACGGATAGTCAGATGTCTGAGGGTGTCAATGGCCATGTTGAAGTCCCGTCACCGTCGGGAATCCGAAAGATCGGCACTACAATTCGTTCTGAGCGCGGCGGAACCTGGTTTTCTCGGCACTTTCACCTGCGGTCACCGCTCTCGAAACTCGAATCGAGCGTTCGGATGTGACATGACAACGATTGGGGAGAATCAACACCATGGCGGATGAATCTCGGCCGGCAAGGCGGGATCGAGCACCGCTCGACACGCTCTCCTACGACGGTGCGCGACCGTCGGCGTGGCCAGCGGCGTTGGTGCTCCTTGTTTTCATCCCACTCATGTACTCCGCGATGCTCCTCGACGGGGCCACGGCCGCCTGGCTCATCGAAGAGACGCATCCAATCGAGTTGCTCGGAGCCCTTGGGCTCCTGGTTGCCAGCATCGCGTCCTTCGCCCTCTGGTGGAGTGTGCGTGGGGATCCGGCATGGCCCCGTCTCCGCAGATTGTCACTTCTCGGGTTCGGGACGTTGTTTTTTTTCGGTGCCGGCGAAGAACTCAGCTGGGGGCAGCGGCTCTTGGGCTTTGAGCCGCCCGCGTCGATCGCGGAGGTCAATGAACAGGAGGAGTTCAACATTCACAACTTGCCGCTGTTCAACAGTGTCATCAATACAAACACGCTGTTTTCGGTCTTCTGGTTGGTAGTGGGTGTCGTCGTCCCGGTTTTGGCGCTCTGGCCGGCGCTTCGGAAGCGCCTGGAACGCTTCCTGCCGGTCTTACCGGTGGCATTGTCGGGGTTATTCGTCTTGAATCAGGCTTTGTTTTGGGGGTTCGAAGCATTCTTGACCCGCTATCCGCAGCATTTCCACTCGTCTTATCCCCTCGTGTACAGCCTCGTCGAGATCAAGGAAACGGCGGCCGGGTTGCTCCTGGGCATAGGGTTTCTGCTGATCCTGTTGCGCCACCGGAGAACCCGTACCGCAGTGTGACGACAGCCGACCCCGGGATAGCTCATCCAGCGCTGATCAGCGCGATGCGGTAGACACCCGACCCCGACGCCGGCCATCGACCGCCCACGCGCCGGCGCCCATTGCCGCCAGCAGCAGAAAGGCAAAGCAATACAGGATCGCCAGTTCACCTCCGTTGTCCAGTGGCCAAAAACTCGCCGGCGAACCGCTGAACAGCTCCCAGTGCTGCCAGAAGTACGCCACCGCCATCTGGCCCGCGGCGACCAACGCCGCGATGCGGGTGAACAACCCGACGGTGATCAGCAGCCCCAAGACCACCTCGATAACTCCGGCGAACCAGATAGGCCAGGTGCCCGCCGGGACCGCCTCACCGACGGGCCAGCCGAA
>JAGQTR010000387.1 GCA_020438915.1 Mycobacterium sp. | reverse complement strand
CGGCATGCCCGCCGGCAACTCAGTCAGCCGGATCAGGTCGATGGTCTCACTGATCAGGTCATCGCCGACACCGAGGTCGGACAGGCCGGGGATCGGGTTGCCGAACGGAGATGTGGTGGGGTTGTTGAGCACCTGGACAAGCCGACGCTCGACGTCCTCGCTCATCACGTGCTCCCAGCGGCACGCCTCGGCGTGAACTTCTTCCCACGGCAGACCAATGACGTCCACCAGGAGTCGCTCTGCGAGGCGATGCTTGCGCATCACCGAGACGGCCAGAGACCGGCCTTTGTCGGTCAACTCCAGGTGCCGGTCGCCGGCGACACGCAACAGCCCATCGCGCTCCATCCGGGACACGGTCTGGCTCACGGTGGGACCACTTTGATCCAGACGTTCTGCGATCCGCGCCCGCAGCGGGATGACGCCCTCTTCCTCGAGGTCGTAAATGGTTCGCAGGTACATCTCGGTGGTATCGACTAGATCGTTCATTCGCGCCACATCCTCCGTCGGGTCAAGAGTCTACCGGTCGTCCCGCCTGAACAGGGGTGCATCGAAATCGGTGACACGGCTTCTCCACCCACCTGCGACGGAGAAGCCAGGTACGCAGAAGGCCCGCCGGTGAACCGGCGGGCCTTCCAACGGGCGCTCAGCTTGCGTAGGACCGCAGCCGGTCGGCGCGCTCGCCGTTGCGCAGCTTTGCCATCACCTCGCGCTCGATCTGGCGCACGCGTTCGCGCGAGAGACCGAACAGCTTGCCGATCTGGTCCAGGGTGCGGGGTTGGCCGTCGTCCAGACCGAACCGCAGGCGGATGACTTGCTGTTCGCGCTCGTCCAAGGTGGTCAGGACGTAGCGAATGTCGGTGTGCAGTAATTCTGATATCACTGCGTTCTCCGCCGACATCGCCTCAGCGTCTTCGATGAAGTCGCCCAGCGGCGCCTCTTCGTCGCTGCCCACCGGCATATCCAGGCTCACCGGGTCGCGACTGTGGGAGAGCAGATCGGCGATCTTCTCCGCGGGGATTCCCGATTCCTCGGCGAGCTCCTCGTCGGTGGCGTCACGGCCCAAGCTCTGGTGCATCTCCCGTTTGATCCGGGCCAGCTTGTTGACCTGCTCGACGAGATGGACAGGGAGTCGGATGGTCCGGCTCTGATCCGCCATACCGCGGGTGATCGCTTGACGAATCCACCAGGTGGCGTATGTCGAGAACTTGAATCCCTTGGCGTAGTCGAACTTCTCCATGGCACGGATCAGGCCGAGGTTGCCCTCTTGGATCAGGTCCAGCAGCGGCATGCCGCGGCCGGTATAGCGTTTGGCCAGCGATACCACCAGCCGCAGGTTGGCTTCGAGCAGATGGCGCCGTGCCGCTTCGCCATCGCGCACGATGGCGGCGAGGTCGCGCTTGCGCGTCTCGCCGAGTCGTTTGCGCGTGTCGAGCAAATGACGCGCATAGAGGCCGGCTTCGATTCGCTTGGCGAGCTCCACCTCGTCGGCGGCGTTGAGCAACGCCGTCTTGCCGATGCCGTTGAGATACACGCGCACCAGGTCCGCGGCTGGGCTCTGGGCGTCCAGATTGTGGTCAACGCGAGTGCTGGTGGCATTCGCCATTACGGCCTCCTGATTGGGTCGAACTTTCATGAGCTACAACGGCTCAGACGCGGAAAGAGTTCCCACAATCACCCGTCTTCACACCTTCTGAGCTGCGGTTATCGGCGGTTGACCTGAGAATGTGCTGAGAAGTGCGCCAGAAGGTGCTCAGCCTGGAACATCGCCGCGGGAATCATCCGCGTCGTATGGAGGTTCAGCCGGTTCGCGCCGGGGGGTCCCGAAGCGTGTGCCGTCGATTGCGGGACGCTCGGTCGTCGGGAAAAGCGGAATGGGTTGCTTGCGGTCGTAGCGCCGCGGTTCCTCGGCGCGCCGGGGTGGCCGGTCGTTGGCGATCAGAACAGCCATCCACGGCAACGGAATCGACACCACGATGATCGCCAGGGACAGCAGCCCGTTGTGCCAGATTCCGTAAGCCACGGCGGCAAGGATGAGTGCCGGGACGCGGAACGACATCAGCGTGAGGTACTTGCGTACCCGCTGGCGGTGCTGTTCCTCGTACGCGGGGGCGGCCGCGGTGATCAAGACCGGCCGACCCTCGTCATCGAAACTCAGCTCGTGGCCGTGTTTCATACCTCCACTGTTGCACATCCGGGCAAGAGTGCGACGGCCACGTTTCTTACCGATCTCTTGCGAGGCAGAATGGGGTGATGCGAACCCAGACGATCGAGCGCACCGAGACCGACGAACGCGTCGATGACGGGACAGACGACGACCGCCCCAAGTTCTTTCATTACGTCAAGAAGGACAAGATCGCCGAGAGTGCGGTCATGGGTACCCACGTTGTCGCGCTATGCGGCGAAGTGTTCCCGGTGACTCGGTCGGCCAAGCCGGGATCGCCGGTGTGTCCGGACTGTAAGAAGATCTTCGAGCAGCTCAAGAAGTAGCGGCGTCGTCCTTGGTTGCGGCGGTGCAGTTGTCCGGCGTGGCGACCGATCCGCTCGCGGCGTCATCATCGGAGGAACGGCCCATCGCAGTGCTGCTGCGGCCGTTGAGCGATTCGGCTTTCGACACCAGCCACCAATGGAAACGTTTGGCATGGGTGGCCGGAGCGGGCCACTCTTCCTGGATGGCTGCGTTCAACTCGGCGCCCAGCATGATCGCGAAGCCGAGGAAGAATGCGAACAACAGGAACGCGATCGGCGTCGCCAGGGCCCCGTAGGTGTAGCCGGTACTGGTGATCCAGGTCAGGTAGACCCGAAGCGCCCCGGTAGCGACCAGGAACACCACCGCCGCCAGCACGGCACCCGGCACCAGCCGGTGCGAGGGCAGCGGCTTGGGCAGCGACACCCGGTACAGCAGGTTCACTGCCACCACCAGCGCCAGAAAGAGCACCGGGTAATACCCGTACCGCAGCACATGATCCCAACTGTCAGGGATGAACTCGGCGGCCTTGCGTGGTCCCAGCGCCAGGAACGGTGCGGTCACGATTGCGCCGACCAGCATCACGACATACAGGCCCAGCGAGAAGAACCGCTGCCGCACGGGATGGCGCAGCGGCGTCTGGCCGTGCGCTTCGGTAATCGAGTCGACGAATGCCGAAATAGCCGACGAACCCGCCCACAGCGAGATCACGAATCCCAGCGACACTACTTCGCCGCGGGCGCCCTTGACGATGTCGAGCACCGTCGGTTCGATGATCTCGGTGACCACGTTGGGGGAGAAGAACCGACCTGCGGTGCTGACCAACTGGCTCTGGATCACCGGCAGGGTGTCCGGGCCGAAGAGGGGCGCGATGTAGGCCAGGCTGCCCAGCATTCCCAGCAAGAGCGGCGGGAGTGACAGAGCGCACCAGAAAGCAGCCTGAGCGGACTCGGCGAAAATCGAGTCGTCCCAACTTTTCGCCAACGTCCGTCCGACGATGTGTCGGATGTGGTGACGCGACGGTCTCCGCCGCGATGTCTGCACTGACTGGTCACTCATGACCAGTCCAGCATTACCGATGCGCGACTAAGGCTCCAATTGGCTGACTTCGAGAACAGCGGCCAACTCGACCAACTTCGCCTCATGCTCGTTGGCGTGATGCTGGCAGAACAGTAGTTCAGCGCCCGATGGAAGCTTGGCCCGCACGCGTGCCGCGGCGCCACAACGGTCGCACCGGTCAGCCTTGGTCAATGCGGGACTGGTGAGCGTTGCGGTCATGGCACCTCCATAGGTGTAGCGACGTACATCTACTCTGTCAGACACTTTCGATTCCGGCCTTGTTCCCCGGGGGTTTGCGGTGTGTCGCGTCTCACCGATATTTATTCGTTACGGATGGGAGTTGACGGGATGAGCGACACGCGCCTATCCGGCACCCCCCTAGTTCATTTGTGCACCTCGGTCCAGTGGAAGGCCGCCCTGCAGTGCGGGGAGCACCGGCCCGACTCGCTGCGCGAGGTGGGCTTCGTACACCTTTCAAGTCCACAACAGGTTCACCTACCCGCCAACCGACTCTACGCGGGCCGCACCGATCTGCTGCTGCTACGTCTGCACACCGCCCGGCTTTCCTCTCCGGTTCGCTGGGAGCCCGGAGTTCCCAACGATCCTGAGGGAATGTTGTTCCCACATTTGTACGGACCACTACCCGCGACAGCTGTGATAGGCGTCACCGCGTACCTGCCGGATGCTCACGGCGTGTTCCTCCCGTGCGCGGGTTAACCGCTGTGCTGGTTGCGCTGCCGGGGTCGGGCTGGACTGGATCGGGCAAATCTGCAATGCAATCGAAATGTTCGTTTTATGCTCCCCTTGCACAGGTGTAACAGAGATATCACGAACCACAGAAGTTACTCGGAGTCAGTGATGCGGAAGAGAATGCTGATCGCCGCCGCCGCTGCGGTGCTTGGTGGTCTGTCGCTGGCTCCGAACGCCCCGTCGGCTCTTGCCGTCCCCGGGGAGTGCATGACCACCACGTTCGCGGGCTTTGGCGGCGGCTTCTGTGATCAGGCGCCGTTGGCGGACGGCAGTTTCAGCCACTGCGAGACTGCGAGCGCGTTCGGGATCAGTCACCAGCGTTGTTATCAAGCCTGCTTGGATGCAGCCGGTCGTCCGTTCGCCACTGACATGGACTTGACTACCCCGTGCGTGACGGCGCTAACGGCAGAGCCCACACCGACGGCGGCACCGGCGCCGATGGAACCGCCGGCCCCCGTGCTGGCCCCGGCAGAAGCTCCGGCGCCAACGGCAACTCCGGCGCCGACACTGGCCCCGGCCCAGACGGCAGCTCCGGTACCGACGGTGGCACCGCCCCCAGCTCCGGTCCCGGCACCAGTTCCGGTGCCTGCGCCAGCCAATTCACCGTCGCCGCTGTAGGCGTCCGGTCGGGTAGGCGCTCAGTCGAGGTAGTCGCGCACAAGGGACGACTAAACACTGTGTCTTACCTGCATAAATGCTAGTCGCAGTATCTATACCGAGGTGTCCGACGAACGTCGAGGCGACGCCATCGACCGGCTCGACCCGCTCGGCCCGAGAGGTGGAAGCGAATAATGCCCGGCTATCCTAGAAACCCTTGACGTTGTATCGTGTTGCTGTTTACTGTTGACATATCGCAAGAGTTAAGGTGATCATGGTGAACAGCGATATCGCAGACATCGCCAAGTGGGCGCAGTCGCAGGGCTGGACGGTCAACGATGACACCAAGGGCTACAGCCGGTTCTACGACCCGAAAGGCAACTACGTGGCGCAGTACCCGGCCACGCCGAGCAACCCACGCCGCCGGATGGCCGATCTGCACGTGGCGCTCCGCAAAGCGGGCCTGCAAGTCCCACCGCCGAGCAAGAAAGAACAGAAGTCCCAGCGCAGAAAGGAGAGGGGCCAGTGAGCGATTGGGTTGTTCGCACCACTGTGGACGTCGACCCCGACGAGGCGACGATCGGCGCGTGGGAGACCGCACTTGACGAGCGCGGGATCGACGGGTCGCTGTCGCGGGTCCCGCAGCTGCACCAGGCGATCCTCACTGTGTACCTGCCGATCTGCGACCTGATGAAGGCGACCTGCGAGGGCTATGACCTGACCGCCGAGATCACAGGCTGCACCCCGGTCGGTGTCGAAACGATCACCGAGGACGAACAGCAGCGCCGCGCCGACACTCCCACCCTGCCCGAGCTGATGTCCGCGGCGGAGATCGCCGAGGAGCTCGGCGTGGCCCGCCAGCGCGTGCACCAGCTGCGCGCCACCAAGGCGTTCCCAGCACCGTTGGCCGAGCTGCGCGGCGGCGCGGTGTGGGATGCCGCCGCGGTGCGAAAGTTCGCCCGCGAATGGGAACGCAAGCCCGGGCGGCCTGCCCACCGAGAGAGCCAACGGATCGCTTATCGCAAACCCGATGTCAGGCTCATCGACCTCACGAATCTGGAAAGCCGCGGCGTCTATCTGACACAGGAAGACATCAACCGCATGGCGCCTGAGGAGCTGGACAGGATCCTCCGGGAGAACGAGTAACCAAACACCTGCGGTATCAGTAGAACCATTCGTCGGCTGCTTGGCCAGGCTTTCCGTCGGAGTCGACGCCGTGGCCGATCTCGGTCAGCGGTACGGCGGTTTCGACGGACCAACAAACCCGCTGGTCAGAACAAGAATCGGGAATGTCGCTCAGTCGAGGTAGTCGCGCAACACCTGGGAACGGCTGGGGTGGCGCAACTTCGACATGGTCTTCGATTCGATCTGGCGAATACGCTCCCGGGTCACGCCGTAGACTTGGCCGATCTCGTCGAGCGTGCGCGGCTGGCCGTCGGTAAGGCCGAAGCGCAGTCGCACGACGCCGGCTTCGCGTTCGGACAGCGTCTCCAGCACCGACTGCAGCTGGTCCTGCAGCAGCGTGAAGGACACCGCGTCGACGGCCACGACCGCCTCGGAGTCCTCGATGAAGTCACCGAGCTGGCTGTCGCCCTCGTCGC